>JBDSYO010000551.1:0-4663 GCA_039925625.1 Lapillicoccus sp.
ATGCTCCTCGGCTACGACCTCGACCCCGGCGACGAGGGCCGCACGCTGGCGGCATACCTCGCGGCGCGCCAGACCCTGGCCGACGAGGACGCCATCCCCGTCGACCGTGAGGTCGCCCTGCTCTCGCTGTTCGCGGACTTCGCCGAGCTGAGCCGTAACCGGCCGCTGGGCGAGGACCAGCACGTCGAGAACCGCGTGCACTCCCCGCGGGAGCGGTTCCACACCTACCTGCAGACGCTCGACATCGAGCGGGGGGCGCTGCCGGAGGAGTTCAAAGGTCGCCTCATGCGCGTCCTGAGTCACTACGGCGTCGACTCCCTCGAGCGCAGCCGCGAGCTCGACGACGCGGTGTTCCGGATCTTCCTCGCCCAGAAGCGCTCGGCGCCCGACGTGCAGCTGGTCATGGCCCTGCTGCAGCGCTGGATCAGTGAGCCCTGCCCGGCCGACCCCACCCTCGCCACGACGGCCCGTGAGGTGCTCGACCGCCTCGTGCTCGCGACGCAGCTGCGGTTCCCCATCATCGGCGACCTCGCGCGCAGCGTGCGGTTCCGCTGGTTCGACCAGCCCCTCGTCGACGCGGAGCGGGCGGCCGTGCTCGCCTCGGTGCGCGACCAGGTCGAGCTCCTGGCCGACAACCCTGCGGCACCCGACCGGGCCGAGCGGATCGACGCGCTCGCCGCCATTCCCGAGCAGATCGTGCGGTTCCTCCTCGACCGGCTCGACCGCGGTATGCCCGAGGCCGAGCCGATGCTCGAGGTGCTGGTGCGCCGCCACTACCGCGAGTACGAGCTGTCCGGGCTCCGGTCGACGGCCTCCGACGGCCGGCCCTTCGCCGTCGCCGACTACCTGCTCGACGACCGGCCGACCCACCTCGTGACGACGGTCGGCTCGGTGTCGGAGCTGGTGCCCGGCAGCGCGCTCGTCGACGCCGTCACGCGGCAGGTCGAGGCGGCGGCGGCCGGGCAGGAGTCGGTCGTCGACCTCTACCTGTCCTGGCCCGAGGAGCCGACCAGTCCCGACGACGCGTCAGCCGCCTTGAGAGAGCTGGTGGAGGGGCTCGACGTCGCCCAGCGGGTGCGGCGCATCGCGATCGCCGTCGGCGCGGGAGTGGGGCGCGCCCCGGCGTACTTCACCTTCCGGCCCACCGACGACGGCCGCGTCGCCGAAGACGACCTGGTGCGTGGCGTGCACCCGATGGTCGGGCGCCGGCTCAACCTCTGGCGCCTGCGCCAGTTCACCCTCAAGCGGCTCGAGGCGCCCGAAGACGTCCTGCTCTATCTCGCTGTAGCGCGGGAGAACCCGGCCGACCAGCGGCTCATCGCGCTCGCCCAGGTGCGCCAGCTCAGCGTCGTCCGCGACGAGCAGGGGCGGGTGACCTCGCTGCCGCACGTCGAGCGCGCGATCTCCAACTGTCTGGAGGCGATCCGCCGGGCCCGGGCGTCCCGTGGGGCACAGGGTGCGCGCCTCGACATGAACCACGTGTGGCTGCACGTGTGGCCGGTCATCGAGGCCGAGCTCGACCAGCTGACCGCCCTGCAGAACAGCATCGCCCCGCTCACGGCGGGCGCCGGCATCGAGGAGATCCGCGCCGACGGCCGGGTGGCGGGGCCGAACGGCACCGTCACGCCCATCTCGGCGCGGTTCTTCTACCAGGCGGGGTCGGGCGTGACGTCCCACGTCGGGCTGCCGCCCCGCGACATGCTCAAGCCGGTCGACGACTACCAGCAGAAGGTGCTCCGCGCCCGCCGTCGCGGCACCGTCTACCCCTACGAGATGCAGGACCTCGTGGCCGGGCCCGGGGGGTCGTCCGTCGAGTACGACCTCGACGACACGGGCAAGCTCGTCCCGGCTGACCGGGCGCCGGGTCTCAACCGGGCGGGCATCATCGTGGGCGTCGTCACGACGCGCACCGCGTTGCACCCCGACGGGGTTCGCCGCGTCGTCCTGAGCGGTGACCCGACGAGGGCTCTCGGCGCGGTCTCCGAGGCGGAGTGCACCCGCATCGTCGCCGCCCTCGACCTCGCCGAGGAGCTGCAGGTGCCGGTCGAGTGGTACGCGCTGTCGGCGGGTGCCCGGATCTCGATGGACTCCGGCACCGAGAACATGGACTGGGTCGCCCGTGGCCTCAAGCGGATCATCGAGTTCACCCAGGCGGGCCACGAGATCAACATCGTGGTCGCCGGCATCAACGTGGGGGCGCAGCCGTACTGGAACGCCGAGGCCACCATGCTCATGCATACCAAGGGCATCCTCGTCATGACGCCGGACAGTGCCATGGTGCTCACCGGCAAGCAGTCGCTCGACTTCTCCGGTGGCGTGTCGGCCGAGGACAACTTCGGGATCGGAGGCTACGACCGCGTCATGGGGCCGAACGGCCAGGCGCAGTACTGGGCGCCCGACCTCGGGGCCGCGCTGGGCATCCTCATGGCCCACTACGACCACACCTACGTCGCTCCGGGCGAGACCGGCCCGCGACGGGCGCCGACGACCGACCCGGTCGACCGCGACGTGACGACCTACCCGCATGAGCTTGTCGGCAGCGACTTCACGACGGTCGGCGACATCTTCTCGTCGGCCACCAACCCCGACCGCAAGAAGGCGTTCGACATCCGCACCCTGATGCGGGCGGTCGCCGACCAGGACCACCCCACGCTGGAGCGCTGGGCCGGCATGGCCGACGCCGAGACGGCCGTCGTCCAGGACGCGCACCTCGGCGGGTATCCGGTGCTGTTGCTCGGGATCGAGAGCAAGTCGGTGCCGCGCCGCGGCTTCCCGCCCACCGACGGCCCCGACGTCTACACCTCGGGCACCCTGTTCCCGCGGTCGTCGAAGAAGGCGGCGCGGGCCATCAACGCGGCCAGCGGCAACCGGCCGTTGGTGGTGTTGGCGAACCTGTCTGGCTTCGACGGCTCGCCGGACTCGATGCGTGGGCTCCAGCTGGAGTACGGCGCGGAGATCGGCCGAGCCATCGTCAACTTCGACGGGCCGATCGTCTTCGCCGTCATCTCGCGCTACCACGGCGGGGCGTTCGTCGTCTTCTCCAAGGCGCTCAACCCGCGGATGACGGTCCTGGCGGTCGAGGGCTCGTACGCCTCGGTCATCGGCGGTGCCCCGGCCGCAGCAGTGGTGTTCGCCGGCGACGTCGACGCCCGCACCCAGGCCGACCCGCGCGTCAAGGAGGCCGAGCACGCGGCCTCGACCGCAGGCCCCTCCGGTCCGTTGGGGCGGGCCGCGCTGGTGGCCACCGCGGCGGAGGTGCGGTCGGCGGTGCGGGCGGAGAAGCTCGGACAGGTGGCCGCCGAGTTCGACGCGGTCCACAACATCCACCGCGCCGTGAAGGTCGGGTCGGTCGACGAGGTGATCTCGGCCGCCGAGCTGCGGCCCAAGATCATCGCGGCGATCGAGACGGGGTTGGCGACGCAGCTGTAGGCAGGGTCCCCGGCCACGCAGGCCGCAGTCACCACAAACCGCACTATGTCGTGACTCTTGGCGCCGAATGGTGCATCCAGGACCATCGTCGCCACAGCCGCGCGGAACGTGCCGGGCGGCCCTCTCGGAGGGTGGACGGTCATGACCCGACAACGGTTCTCGCGGGGGGCCGCGTTGGCGGTGCTCGCATCGGTGGCAGCGGTCGGGCTGGGGGTCGCCCTGCCCGAGTCCGCGCAGGCCGCGTGCTCCGGCGTCAACGCCCCCCGAGTCCGCTACTGGTGCAACGCCACGTCACCGTCGACGGCGTACACGAACAACGTGCTCGGGGTGAAGCACTACAACGAGTTCTTCGTCGGCGGCAGCACCTACCCCGTGGGCATCTACGCCCTCACCTCCTCCGGGGCGAAGCTCGCCAACGCCACGGTCAACGGCACCAACTACGTCTACAAGACCTTCCCGGGCGCGACGGTGCGGGCGTACTGCTGGAACCGGTCGACGTCCATCACGTTCTCCGGCCGCTGCGACTACATCTACGGGTACTGAGGGAGGCTGACATGACCAGGAAGCTGTTCACCTTGTCCGGGGCGGTCGCCCTGATCGGCGGGCTCACGCTCGCGGTCGCATCGTTCTCACCCGGGAACGCCGCCCCGAGCGCCCCACCGGCGCCCGGCGCCAACCTGGGGTCGGCCGTCTCCGCCCTCAACCGCGGGGCGGCAGCCGCCGACACGCTGCCGGCCGAGCTCATGGCCCTACCGGTGGCCGCCCGGTTCGAGTCGGCCGCGACGCCGAGGGCGCGCAAGGTCGGGGAGAGCCTCGGGCGCACCTACTGGGTCGTCCCGGGTCAGCGCGGCGAGGTATGCCTCGTCGCCGCCTCGGGTAGTGGCGAGACCTTCGAGTCGGCGGGTACCTGCACGGACCGCTCGCAGCTGGCGCGCGGAGGGATCTGGTTCTCGGAGACCACCGCGTCCGGCGACCAGCAGGTGTCGCTCCTCGTGCCCGACTCGGTCACCTCGGTGCGCTCGGCCCGCGGCTCAGCGAGCGTCTCGGGCAACTTCGCCGTCGTCGACGTGCCGTCCACCGGCGGGGCCGCCGCCCTGACCGTCACGGACGTCAGCGGTGCGGCGTACGGGCTGGACCTCGGCAACCTCACGTCTCCTGCTGGTTCCTGACCTGACGGTCGGACCCGGCGGTCCCCTGAGTTCCGCCGGGTCCGCCGGGTCCGCCGGGTCCGCCG
>JBDSYO010000552.1:0-7122 GCA_039925625.1 Lapillicoccus sp.
TTAGTACAGCTAGGTCGCCTCGGCGGGCGAGGTCGAGATCGGGTCGGGCTCGGTGCAGGCCTGCGGATTGACGGAGGACCCAGGTCTGGGCGGAGGCGTCGGGTCCCCCGCTTACGAGGGAGAATCACGCCCATGGCCCCCGCACACCCGGCAGCACACCGCTACCAACCCCCACCACCCCGGCGACTCCCGCGAACCAGTTGACCATCGGTGCCCGGCGCCGATGGTGAAGTCCGCTAGCACCGGGGCATGACATCCCGCAGTTCACGCATTCGTCGTTGGGATCCGACCGCAGCAGGTCGACTGCCCACGTCCGTGAGCCGGCGCAGACCCAACGCGTGGCGAGGCGCGTCCTCCCGGGGGCTGCGTCGGCAGGTGGTGCCTCGGGCTGAGGAACGCCAGACACCAGACCGGCTGAGCGGCTGACAGACCGCACACTTGGGAGGGTGCAGACGTTCCTTCCGTACGCCGACTTCGAACGCTCGGCGCACGTTTTGGACCGCAAGCGGCTCGGCAAGCAGCGCGTGGAGACGATCCAGGTGGTTCGCGCGCTGACCAGGCCTGGCTATGGATGGGGAAACCACCCTGCAGTGCTGATGTGGAGGGGGTTCGAAGAGGCACTCGGTCGGTACGGCCTCTCCTGCTGCCAAGCGTGGGTCGAGTTGGGCTTCGGCGACACCTGCGCCCTGACGATCGCGACCGACCTGCGCGCAGCGGGCGTCCACACGGTTCGCACTCAGCAACAACTGGCCGCCGCCGATGCGCTCCCCCCGTGGTTGGGCGATGAGGCGCTCCACCGCAGTCACCAGTCCGCGCTCTTGCGCAAGGAACATGAGCACTACCGGCCATTCTTCCCGGACATCCCTGACGACCTGGCATACGTGTGGCCGGTCCGGTCAAAGACGGCCATCGCCGCGGAACAGCGAAGGGCAGAGAACGAGCTACGGCGGAAGCAGCAGGCACCGGAGCGAAGCCAGGTCGAGGCCGAACGACGGCACCACCAGCGCGGCCGTGCCGCGAAGAAGGCCTGGCAGACCCGGCGACAGAACTCCGCTCGGGCGAACGGATAAGACTCATGGCCGCTCGACCCGTGACCGTGGAGCACCCCTTCGTCATTGCGTGCGCGACGCTCACAACTCGCGGCCACACCACCGCTCGGGTCTTCCGCACCTGTGTTCCTGGGCCAGGGCGGCGTCATCGGCTTCGCGTCACCCCTGGGGCGCTCGCACGAGCAGTCGGCTCGGTCGGCTCGTCTTACGACGACACACCCGTCCAGACCATCAACGGGCTGATTGGACCGAACTGATCAACCCACGCGGCCCCTGGCGCACCCTCGACCTCGTCGAGATCGCCACCGCCGAAGGGTCGACTGGCTCACCTTCAGGCGGCTCTACGAACACTGCAGCGACTTTAGGGGGCGCGTTGGGTGGTGTGTCGGTCAGTAGGTCGCCCGCCCACCGCTGATGTCGTAGACGGCCCCTGAGGAGAAGCTGCACTCGTCGGACGCCAGCCATGAGACGAGAGCGGCGAGCTCGTGCGGCTGCCCCAGCCGGCGCATGGGGATGAGGGAGATCAGGCGCTCAAGCACCTCGGGCGAGGTCTCGACGTTCATCGGCGTCTCGAAGACGGCCGGCGCGACCGAGTTGACGATGACCCCGTCGTGGCCAGCTCCTTCGCCAAGGACTTCGTCAGAGCGATGACGGCCGCCTTCGATGCGGAGTAGGCGCTGAGGCGAGGGTTCCCGTCCTTGCCGGCGATGGAGGCGAGGTTGACGATGCGACCCCACCCGCGGTCGACCATGCCCGGAACCACCGCGCGGCAGACGGTGAAGACGCCGTCGACATTGACCCGGAAGGTCCGCCGCCAGTCGGCCTCGCTCACCTCCCAGAGGGGTGCGAAGGGCCCGACGATCCCCGCACTGTTGACGAGGACGTTCACGATGCCGACCTGGCCGACCGCGTCGGCGACCTCGTCCGCGTCCGAGACGTCCACCACGTGGTCGGCCCCCTCGGCCAGGTCGAAGGTCACCACGCGAAGGCCGTCGGCCCGCAGTCGATGGGCGCACGCCGCCCCCAGGCCGCTCATCCCACCGGTCACGATGGCTGTACGCATGAGTCAGTCTCCTTGCGTTGGTAGAACGTCAGGGTCAAGTAGTCGGCGTAGGTCTGGTCGGGCGTAGGCGCCGACCTGCCCGGCGCCGAGACCGCCGTCCACCCGAAGGACGACACCGCTCACGAAAGACGCGTCCGCGGAGGCGAGGAAGGCCACGGCCGAAGCGACCTCTTCCGGGGTCCCGGTGCGCCGCAGTGGATATCCTTCCGCCGCGTTCTCCAGCTGTTCGCCGCCGATGAGACCCGGCGCAACGGCGTTGACCCGGATGCCCTGGCCTCCCATCTCCAAGGCCAGCACCCGTACCAACGCGTCGATCCCGCCCTTGGCTGCCGCGTAGGCCGCTACCCCTGGCGAGGTGGTGGAGGCGACGACCGACGAGATGGCCACCACGGAGCCTCCCGCCACCATGTGCGGCAGGGCGGCCCGGCAGGCAAAGAACGTGCTGTCCAGGGTGGCTCCCAGCGCCAACCGCCAATCCGCGTCCGTCGTCTCCGTCGCTCGGCTGCGGCGGTTCATCGCCGCCGCGGTGACCAGGACGTGCACCGACCCGCCTAGCATCGATACCGCCAAATCCATGGCGTCGTCGACCTGGGCCGAGACGGAGCAGTCGGCCTCCAGGTGCGGAAAAGCGTTGTCGCTCAACGGTTCACGGCTAATACCCACTACAGACCCGCCCTCGGACTGCAACCGGGCCACGATGGCCCGGCCGATCAGGGACGTGGCGCCGACGACCACGCTCGTGCGCCCCTCTTGGCGCCGGGCGGAGACGATGGTGCTCACCGGTCAAGGGTCAGTCGGTAGCTGATCCGGGCGCCGGCGAAGTAGAGGTGTTCGAAGAGGACCGGCCGCCGGTCGGGATGCGCGTACGAGGTCCGACTGAGCAGGAGCACCGGGCCGCCGAGATCGATCTCCAACAGCCGGGCAACCCGCTCGTCGGCGACAGCCGCCGACACGACATAGTCAGCGCCGGCCAGGGCGATGTCATACTTGCCCTCGAGAATGCTGTAGAACGGCTCCTCCTCGAGGTTCTCCTCGGCGATCCGGGACCCGAGCTCGTAAGGGAAGTAGCTGTCGTCGAAGGAGATCGGGGTTCCGTTGGCGATCCGGACCCGCTGCACGTGCACCACCGGGTCGCCGGCTGCCACCTGAAGATGCTTACCGACCGCGTCCCCGGCTCGCACCCGCTCGATCAGCTCGACGCTGGCGGAGGCGTGCAGGCCGAGGGCCTCCATGTCCTCGACGAAGCCGGTGAGCCGGTCCAGTCGAGGCTCGACCCGCGGCTCACGGACGAAGCTGCCGCGACCGGGTTGCCGGACGATCAGCCCCATCGTCTCGAGGTCACGCAGGGCGCGGCGCACCGTCGTGCGGCTCACGTGGTACTTGTCGATGAGCTGGGGCTCCGTCGGCACCTGGTCGCCAGGACGCAGTCGCCCCGAGCTGATCTCGCCGAGCAGCTCGGTGCGCACCACGGAGTGCATCGGCACGTCGAGCGGACGACCGTGCATCGTCCCCTCCTCGCCTGACGAAACTCGTCCCAGACCCTGTCGACGGCTCACCGTACCCCCGGGTTCGCTGCGCTCGACCACGGTTGACACGGTTCAACGCACCTCGGCCGCGGACATCAGTCGATCGAGATCGACAAGGTCGGCAGGGTCTAGCACGGGACTGGCGATCCGCACCGAGGTCGAGCGGATCACGCCGCGCCGGCGGAGGACCTCCTTGTGGAAGACGACGTTGTAGAGCAGCTCGCGGGTGAACAGCGAACCCATCGGGTCGAGCACGGTCTGTGCCGCCTGCGCGTCAACGTCCCGGTAGGCGGCGTAAGCCTCGACGATGCGGTCGACGAAGGCCGGGGACGGCATCGTGCCTGCCGCCCCCCGGTCGAGCTCGTTGACCATATAGACCCCGCCCATTCCGCCGAAGACGCCGTCGATCCGCTCTCCGAGGACGCGTACGACTCCGCTGATGTCCTGCGTCGGCGGGTTGCTCTCCTGTTTGACGTAGCGCACACCCGGCACCGCGTTGACGACGTCCCCGAGCGCTGACAGCCCGAGTGGGAACCCGACCCGAGCGTTCTGCAAGATCAACGGCACGCCGGCAGCCTCCGCGATAGCGGTCACGTGCCTGAGGGCGTACTCCGTGGACGGTGCGAAGAAGTGCTGGACGAACGGCACCATGGTCATGACGCCATCGACGCCGAGACCGACCGCATGTCGGGTGAAGGCGACGGCGGCTGCGGTACTAGCCCCGGTCACCCCCACGACGACGGGCAACCGGCCGCCCACGGCACGGACGACAGTCTCCACGGCGGTATGCCGCTCCTCGTCGGTCAACGTGTAGAACTCGCTCACGACCCCGGGGTAGAGGATCCCGTGGGCGCCGTGGGCCACCGAGAAGTCCACCTGGCTGGCCAACCCGGCCGCGTCCAGGGCGCCCTGTTCGTCGAATGTCGTGACCGGGATCGGGATCACGCCGTGGAGCGGCCTGGGTCCCGAGCGGCTGTCGTCAGGACGGCCGCGGCTGTCGGACGCGGGGTCGGGGTCGGTCATGAGGTTCCTCCCGGATCTAGGTATGAAAGGACCGCGCGGGCTACGGTCCAGATCCCCATGAGCCCCAGCGCGTAAAGCGTGAGACGATCGATGGTGGCGTGCCAGCGAGTCGCCCACCAGCGGCCGACGACGACACCGACGAGGGCGATGGGTGCGAGCCCCGCAACCCGTTCCAGCGCGTCGGCCCCGACCTCTCCGCGGACGGCGAGCAGGGCGATTCCCAGAGCGCTGACCGCACCGACGTAAGCCGCCATGGTCGACACCTGAGCGGCGTTGTTCAGTCGGCGGCCATGGACGTACATGGCGACGGCCGGGCCGCTCAGCCCGGTGCTCGTCGCGAGGATGCCGCCGAGGATGCCGCTGGGCACCACCCAGGCGTGCCGCGCCGACCAGTCCTTGTCCCCGAAGAGCCCGAACCAGGCGAAGCCCACGAGGGCGATCCCGACCAGGCCGTTGACCCACAGCGGGTCGAACCGGCTGAAGATCCAGAGCCCGATGGGCAGGCCCAGGACCGAGCACGCGGTGAGGGCCGCGAACAGGCGCCACTCCAGTGAGCCGCGCAGGGCCGGCGTCAGCAGGAGTAGGGCGCTGGTCAACGCGACGAGGCAGAGGGCCACGACGACGACCTCGCGCGGCGCGTAGATGAGCAGCAGCAGGGGGACGCTGAGCACGCTGAAACCGAAGCCGGTCATCCCGGTGAGGAACCCGGCGAGACCGACGACGGTGAGCGCGATGACCCAGGTCACGGAGGCGTTTGCACGGACCGCAGGTGGAGGACGACGAGGCCGTCGGAGCCCAAGGTCTCCGTCCCCTCGAACACCGGGCCGCAGGAACCGCGGCCGCCGACTGCGCCGCTGAGGTCGTGCGCGGAGACCGCCCAGGTGTCACCCGCGGCCCCGAGGGCCCGGAGATCGACCCGCACGCGCACGTCGGCCGCGTCGTCCGACGCATTCGTGGCGATGACGATCACGTCGTCGTCGTGCGTGTAGACCCTGGCGTCCCCTCCGGTGACCCGGCTGCCTTCGAGATGGCGATAACGGCCTTCTGTGAAGAAGGGCATGAACTGGCGCCGTAGCCGGTTCAACCCCCGTATGAGCTCGACCAGCTGGGGGTGGTCGCTGAGGCGCTCGGTTTTCAAGCCTCCTGGCATGAGGTTGAGCAGGGCGTCCTCCATGAACGCCACGACCGGGCCGCGTGGGTGCGCGCCGACGTTGGCGTTGAGCCGGAAGTGCGGGAAGACGTACCGGAAGGGCGCGCAGGCCGCGACGTCGTAGGCGTTGCGCCAGTCCCACGTGTAGTCCATGACCGGGACCTTGAGGTCGCTCGGCCACTCCCACGCGAAGCTCCCCTCGGGTCGCGCCGCATGGATGATCTCTCGCGCGGCCTCGGCGAACGCGATGAGCGCCTCACCTTCGGAGTCGGCCGGGCCGTCGGCACTCGCGCTGTAGTTCGGCTCGATCCACGAGTAGTAGACGTCGAAGCAGATCGACTCCGCCCCGAGGTCCATGATCCGGCCGTACTCCTCGAGCCCGGTCTTGCGCCAACCCGGTGAGAGGGCCGACGCCTTGACCATCGAGTGGGTGGCCGCGAACAGGACGGGGAACTTGGGGATGTAGTCCGAGCTGTAGGTCCAGTTCCACACCACCGCCTGTCCGGTCTTGTTACGGTGCAACCAGTCCGGGTCGGTCTCGTCGGAGTCGCGCAGGATGTGGTGACTGACGAAGAGCGACATGGCCACACCCTGCTCACGGCAGGTGGCGAGCGCGGCCCGCAGGTCGGCCTCGCTGCCGAGGCGCTCGTCGAGGATGACCGGATAGCCGTTCTTGAGCCACCAGTGCCAGAGCACGACCTCCCCCACTCCGAGGTCGGGGTCGGCGACCTCAGCGGCATACTCTGCGATGTCCTCGAATCGGAACGTCGGAGGTGTGTTGCGCAGCGCCGGCCAGATCGACCGGATCGCGAGCGCCTCACGGATGCGCCGGGGGGCACGGTACGGGTACCGGTCGATGACAAAGCCCCTGTAGGCCTCCGCTCCCACGTACCAGTCGCCGGCGTGCGGGAGCAGGACCACCTCGTCGCTGTCCCAGCTCTCACCCGGGGCGAGCGGCGGGTAGTGCGCCCACCGGAGGTCGAGGCGTTCGGTGTCGCGCTCGGGTCGCTCGGCCAGCAGACCCTGCGTGGTGTAGCGCGGGCTGCGTGCGTAAACGGTGAGGCCGCCCGTGGCGTCGCCGACGTCGAGCCACTTCATCGTCATGTCGAGGCTGCCGTAGTAGATGTACTCCTGTAGCGGCATCTCCAGGAACGACAGGTCGTCCGGGCGCATGACCAGCTCCTCGAACGGCCGAAGGCAGCGGCCGGCGAGCTGGAGGCGCATCGGCGCCTGGGCAACTCTCGGCACCAGGCCCGTGAGCTGCGGGAAGACCACCTGCGGAATCTCGAGGTCGCTGTCGTTGCGCACCCG
>JBDSYO010000553.1:0-12646 GCA_039925625.1 Lapillicoccus sp.
CCCGCGCTGCTGGCGATGTTCCGTCAGGTCATCGCCGACAACCGGGCCGGCGGCTGGCGGGTCATCAAGAAGAACGCCGCCCGCTAGAGCCGGACGTTGCGCATCGACCCCATCGACGGGGTGCTGGCACGACCGTCACAGTGCGGGCACGTTCGTCCGTGGCCGCCGTGTCACGGTCGTGCCCGCGACGCGGCTCGACCGGACGACAGTCGGGTACCGCCCCTCAGCCCGGCTCGTCGGCGAGGTCCATGCGTACCGACACGGGCTCGGTCTCCTTGCGGGCACTGCGTCCCGCGCGGAGCGCAGCGAGGTGGCGCGCCAGGCGGGCGTGGTCGGTCCGGGGCACGCGCAGCAGCACCTGGACGAGCGGCGCCGCCGCCGCGGCCCCGCCGTCCTCCGGGCCGGGGCGCGACGGGCGGAACGGCAGCGGCCCCAGCCGCTCGACGGTGCCGAGGTCGGCCAGCTCCAGCGCCGCCCCCACCGCCGCCCGGGGGCCGACGACCTGCGCCATGGTGACCGTCGGCGGCAGGGCCAGCTCGGCCCGTTCGGCGAGCTCGCGGCTCGCCAGCCACGTCGGGTCCCAGCGCACCAGGGCCTCGACGGCCGGCAGCGTCGTATGCGCGGGAGCGCCAGCCAGCACCACCACCCCACCGTCGGGCGCGGGCCGGGTCAGGGCCGCCGCCCCCAGCCAACGCCGGAGCGCCTCGACCGCCGCGTCGAGCGACGAGCGGTCGAGGAGCGCCCAGGCGTCGAGCAGCAGGGTCGCCGCGTAGCCCCCCTCCGCGACCGGTTCGGCGCCGGGCGTGGCGATCACGAGAGCCGGCGCCGACCCCACGCGCGCGAGGACCTCACCCGAGCCGGACGTCCGCACGGGGACGCCAGGGAACGCCCGGCCCAGCTCCTCGGCGGTGCGCCTCGACCCGACGACCGACGAGCGCAGACTGCGGTTGCCGCACTCCACGCAGGTGAAGCCCTCCAGGCCGTAGGTCGTGCCGCACCACCGACACGTGGGGACCCCTCCGCCGCCGGGGACCCCCATCGGGCCGTGGCACCGTGGGCATCGCGCCGGCTCCCGGCAGTGCTGGCACGACAGGGACGGCAGGTAGCCGCGCCGGGGCACCTGCACCAGCACCGGACCGTGCTCGAGCCCCGCCTGGGCCGCACGCCAGGCCACGGGGGGCAGCCGGGCCATGGCGGCGGCACCGCCCCGCTCCCGCTCGATGTCGTCGCCGGCCACGGTGACCCGGGGGGCGGCCGACCGCACGACGGCGAGGGTGGCCTGCACGGACGCATACGTCCGGTCCTCGACCCGCTGCTGCAGCGGCACGCTGCGCCCGAACCCCCCGCTGAGCAGGGCCGCGCCGGCCTGCGTGGCCCGGAGGCCGAGCACGTCACGGACGTGGGGGTAGGGGGCACGTGGTTCGTCGAGGAGGTCGTCACCGTCGTCCCACCAGGCGACCAGCCCGAGCTCGTGCACCGGCGCGAACACGGCGGCCCGGGTGCCGACCACGCAGCGCACATGTCCGCGCCGCACCGTGAGCCAGGCCGTGTAGCGCGCCTGGGGGCCCTGGTCGGCGGTGAGGCGCACGTGGCGGCCCCGCCCGAGCACGGCGGTCAGCTCGGCGTCGACGCGGTCGACGTCACGGTGGTCGGGCACCACGAGCAACGCCCCCCGCCCGGCCGCCAGCGCGGTGTGGGCCGCGACGGCGAGGGCGCGCGGCCAGTCGTGGTCGGGCGTCTGTCCGGGCAGCGCGAGCCAGGCGGCCGCGGGCGCCTCCCCCGCCGCCACTCTCCGCAGGAACGCGTCACCGGCGGGGTAGGCCTCCCAGGGCCCGGTGGTCTCGGGCGGCTTGGGCGGGGGCTCGGTCAGCCCGGTCAGACCTTTGGCGTCGAGCGCCTTCTCGGCGGCGGCGTGGCGCTTGGGCACGGCGAGGCGCAGGACGTCGCCGAGCACACCGGCCCCGTGGTCGGCGACGGCGCGGGCCAGGGCCAGGATCTCGGGGGTGAGCACCGGCTCGGGGCTGACCACGCGGCGGACGTCCGCCAACCGGCCGGGATGCTCGGCGGCCGGGCGGCGGGCCACGACGAACCCATCGAGGTCGCGCCCGGCGAACCGGACCCGGACCCGGACCCCGGGCTGGGCCGCGTCGTCGATCTCGACGGGCACCGCATACTCGAAGACGCGGTCGAGGTGGGGCAGCCCCGTGTCGACGACGACCGCGGCCACCGGCAGCGCCGGTACCGGGGTCGGGGTGGGGTCGTCCTCAGTCACGGGCGCAGGTCTAGCAGAGCGGGGTGACGCGGCACCGTCCGAGTGCCCACAGCATCTGGCCCCGTTCTACCCAATGGGTACGTAGCGTCCGGAGAAGCGGACGCTACGTACCCGTTGTCGCCGATTAACCCATTGGGTGAAAAGCGGAAGAGGTGGGTATGCGGGCCGCTCAGCCGCGGACGGCCGCCTGGAGCGCCTCGACCTTGGTGACCTGCTCCCAGGTGAACCCGTTGGTCACGCCGGGAGCCGAGGTGCGGCCGAAGTGGCCGTAGGCGGCGGTCGCCTTGTAGATCGGGCGCAGCAGGTCGAGCTGGTCGACGATCGCCGCCGGGCGCAGGTCGAAGACCGACGTGATCGCGGCCTGGATCTTGTCGACCGGAGCCGTCTCGGTGCCGAAGGTCTCGACGTAGAGGCCGACCGGCTTGGCCGCACCGATGGCGTAGGCCACCTGGATCTCGCAGCGCCGGGCCAGGCCCGCGGCGACGACGTTCTTGGCTACCCAGCGCATGGCGTAGGCCGCGGAACGGTCCACCTTCGACGGGTCCTTGCCGGAGAACGCGCCGCCACCGTGGCGGGCCATGCCGCCGTAGGTGTCCACGATGATCTTGCGGCCGGTCAGGCCCGCGTCACCCATCGGGCCGCCGATCTCGAACCGGCCGGTCGGGTTGATGAGCGTGCGGTAGTCGGAGGTGTCGAGGTCGGTGCCGGTCTCGGCCAGCTCCTCGAGCACGGGCTTGATGACGTGCTCGCGGATGTCGGGCTGCAGCAGCCCCTCCAGCGAGATGTCGGCCGCGTGCTGCGTCGAGAGCACGACGGTGTCGAGCTTGACCGCCTTGTCCCCGTCGTAGGCGATGGTCACCTGGGTCTTGCCGTCGGGCCGCAGGTAGGCCAGGTCGCCGCTCTTGCGCACGGCAGAGAGGCGCTCGGCGAGCCGGTGGGCCAGGTAGATCGGCAGCGGCATGTACTCGGCCGTGTCGTCGCAGGCGTACCCGAACATGAGCCCCTGGTCGCCGGCCCCCTGCTTGTCGAGCGGGTCGACGCCGCCGGTGCGGTTCTCGAACGCCGTGTCGACGCCCTGCGCGATGTCGGGCGACTGCTGCCCGATGGAGACCTCGACCCCGCACGACGCACCGTCGAACCCCTTCGTCGACGAGTCGTAGCCGATGCCCAGCACGGTCTCGCGGACGATCTTGGGGATCTCGACGTAGGCCTCGGTCGTCACCTCGCCGGCGACGTGGACCAGCCCGGTGGTGACCATCGTCTCCACGGCGACGCGGGCGCCCGGGTCCTGCTCCAGCATCGCGTCGAGGATGGAGTCGCTGACCTGGTCGCAGATCTTGTCCGGGTGACCCTCGGTGACGGACTCGGACGTGAACAGGCGTGCGGACACTCAGGTCTCCTGGTGCTGGGTTCGGGAGCGGGTCCCGACCAGGGACCGCGGATCGCGGACGAGTCTAACGGGGGTCGAGCAGGGCCTGTATGCCGTCCCACACGGCGGCGGCGATCTCCGCCTTGGGCGCGGGGCCGGCCACGCGGTCCGGCGGAGCGGGCGCTCCGTCGGGCGTGGGCCGGAACAGCAGGTGCACCGTGTTGCCCTCGGTGCCGAAGGCCAGTCCGTCGCCCACCTCGTTGGCCACGAGCAGGTCGCAGCCTTTGCGGGCCAGCTTGGCCCGGGCGTGGTCGAGCACGGACCCGTCGGCATCGCCCGTCTCGGCGGCGAAGCCGACGATGACCGGCCGGGAGGCAGCGCCCCGATCCGCGACGAGACCGGCGAGCACGTCGGGGTTGCGCACGAGCGTGATCGTCGGTGCCGAGTCGTCGGGACCGTCGGGCGTGTCGTGGTGGGTCTTCTTCAGCTTGCTCGTGGCCACGTTGGCGGGCCGGAAGTCGGCGACGGCGGCGGCCATGATGACGACGTCGGCGTCCTTGGCGGCGCGCCCCACCGCCTCCTTCAGCTGTTGCGCCGAGCCCACCGGCACGACGTCGACCCCGGCGGGGGCCTCGAGGGCCATGTTCGCCGACACCAGCGTCACCTGGGCGCCGCGCTGGGCGGCGACCTGCGCCAGGGCATACCCCTGCTTGCCCGAGGACCGGTTGCCGAGGACGCGCACGGGGTCGAGCGGCTCACGCGTACCGCCGGCGGACACCACCACCCGCCGCCCCGTCAGCGGGCCGGGGGCGGCGCTGAGGAGCCGCCGGCAGACCGCGTAGATGTCCTCCGGCTCGGGGAGGCGGCCCGGGCCGGTGTCGGCGCCGGTGAGGCGACCCGATGCCGGGGGCACGACATGCACTCCGCGGGCGGTCAGGGTGGCGACGTTGGCCCGGGTCGCCGGGTGCTCCCACATCTCGGTATGCATCGCCGGAGCCATGACGACCGGGCACCGGGCGGTGAGCAGGGTGGCGGTCAGCAGGTCGTCGGCCATCCCCGCCGCGGCCTTGGCCAGCAGGTCCGCGGTCGCCAGGGCGACGACGACGAGGTCGGCCGACTTCCCGATCCGCACGTGGGGCACGTCCGGGACGTGCGACCAGACATCGGTCGAGACGGGCTTCCCCGAGAGCGCCTCCCAGGTGGGGGCACCGACGAACCGCAGCGCGGACGCCGTCGGGACGACCGTCACGTCGTCGCCGGCCTCGGTGAAGAGGCGCAGCAGGGAGGCCGCCTTGTAGGCCGCGATCCCCCCGCCCACGCCGAGGACGACCCGACGCCGGGCGACCTCGGGGGTGGTCACCGTGAGGTCAGCTCTCTTCGGTGGCCTCGGAGGTCACGAGACCCTGGTTGATCTCGCGCAGGGCGATCGAGAGGGGCTTCTCGCTGATCTCGGTCTCCACGAGCGGGCCGACGTAGTCGAGCAGGCCCTCCTGCAGCTGGCTGTAGTACGCGTTGATCTGGCGCGCACGCTTCGCGGAGTAGATGACGAGGGCGTACTTGCTGTCGGCGACCTTCAGCAGGTCGTCGATGGGCGGGTTGGTGATGCCGATGGGGTTGGCCACGGTTCCGGACATGGGTGCTCTCGTTCCTTCGCTTCGGGTCGTCGGCGGCGGACCGTGCCGCCTGCCGAGGGCAGCATCAGGTGTCTCGCTGACGCGATCGCATCCATGATACGAGTTCTTCGCTCGCTCGGCGAACGTCGTCGTTGACGATGACGATGTCGAACTCCGCGGCGGCCGCCAGCTCACGCCGCGCGGTAGCGAGGCGGGCCTCCCGCTCCTCGGCGCTCTCGGTGCCCCGGCCGACCAGCCGCCGGACCAGCTCCTCCCACGACGGTGGCGAAAGGAACGCGAACAGCGCGCCCGGCATCGTCTCGCGCACCTGGCGCGCGCCCTGCAGGTCGATCTCCAGCATGGCGGGGCGCCCGTCACGCAGGGCCCGCTCCACCGGCCCCCGGGGCGTGCCGTACTTCGCCCGCCCGTGCACGACGGCGTACTCGAGGAACTCCCCCGCGGCGACCAGCCGGTCGAACTCCTCATCGTCGACGAAGTGGTAATGCACGCCGTCGACCTCGCCGGGCCGCGGCGCCCGCGTGGTCATCGAGACCGAGAGCCACACATCCGGGAAGTGCGCCCGTACGTAGGCGGCGACGGTGCCCTTCCCGACGGCAGTGGGGCCGGCGAGCACGACCAGGCGCGACGGCACGACGTCGCCCTCCGGCGCACCGGGCGCCGGGTGCGGGTGGCCCGCGGTCACCCCCGGTCGAAGCGGGCGATCAGCGCCGCAGCCTGGTTGGCCCCCAGCCCGCGCACCCGGCGCGACTCCGAGATGCCGACCTCCTCCATGATCTGGCGGGCCCGCACGCGGCCCACGCCGGGGAGCGACTCCAGCAGGGCCGAGACCTTCATCTTGCCGATGACGTCGTTGTCGCGGCCCTCGGTGATGACGTCGGCCAACGAGCCCTGGGAGTACTTCAGGCGGTTCTTCGCCGCGGCTCGCTCGCGTCGGGCCACCCCGGCCTTCGCCAACGCCGCGGCGCGCTGCTCCGGGGTCAACGGCGGTAGGGCCACAGGGTCTCCTTGGCTGGGTGGTGCGGGTGAGCGGCGAGGCGATCGGTGATCCGTCGAACCTACCTAGGTGGTCCGAGCCCCCGCAACGACGGGTCTCCGCCGTCAGGGGGTGAGGGCCTCGCGCAGGCGGACGGCGGTGTCGACGGCCGCCGTGCGCAGCGCCCCGACGTCCGGGCCGGCGGAGAGCACCTCGCGGCTCGAGCTGGCCAGCACCTGCGTCAGGGCCGGCCCGAACGTTCGCCGCAGCGCGGCCACGGTGCCCCCCTGGGCGCCGTACCCCGGAGCCAGCACCGGCGTCCCCGCGCCCACGAGGTCGAGGCCCAGGTCGACCACGGCGTCCCCCACAGTGGCTCCGACGACCAGCCCCACACGTCCGAGCTCGCCCCGCGCCACCGCTGCCGCGTTGTCCCCCGCTGCTCCCTCGACGACCGACGCCGCGACCGACCGCCCGTCCTGCTCGGCGTGCTGCACCTCCCGGCCCTCCGGGTTCGAGGTCAGGGCGAGGACGAACACCCCTCGACCCGTCTCCTCGGCGAGGTCGAGCGCCGGCCGCAGCGACGCATACCCGAGGAACGGGCTGACCGTGACGGCGTCGGCGCGCAGGGGGCTGTCCTTCCCCAGGTAGGCATCAGCGTAGGCCTGTATGGTCGAGCCGATGTCGCCGCGCTTGACATCGAGGATGGTCAGCGTGCCCGCCTCGCGCAGGTCGGCGAGCACCCGCTCCAGCACGCGCACCCCAGCGGAACCGAACACCTCGAAGAACGCCGACTGCGGCTTCACCACCGCGACCTGACCGGCGTACGCCTCCACGCAGGTCAGCGCGAACCGCTCGAGCCCCCGGAGGGAGTAGTCGAGCCCCCATTGCTCGACCAGGACGCGGTGCGGGTCGAGGCCCGCGCAGAACGGGCCGTATGCGTTCATCGCCGCCCGCAGGCGGCTCCCGAAGGGGGTGGTCATGCTGTTCTCCTCACGGTGGTGCCCTACCGGTGGTGGGCCGCGCCCACGGCCTCGGCGAAGCGGGTGAACCCGTGACCCTCCAGGAGCGCCTCGAGCTCCGCCAGCACGCGCACGGGGGCGCCGGGGTCGTTGAACGTCGCCGTGCCCACCTGGATCGCGCTGGCCCCGGCTGCGACCAGCTCGAGGGCGTCACGGCCGGTGCGCACGCCGCCGACGCCGATGATCGGCACGGTGGGGAACCGGCCCTCGGCCATCGCAGCCCGGACCTGCCAGATGGCCCGGACCGCGACCGGGCGGATGCCCGGGCCGGAGAGCCCACCCATGACGCCGCCCAGCTGCGGCCGCATCCGGTCGGTGTCGATGACCATGCCGAGCAACGTGTTGATCATCGTCAGGCTGGAGGCGCCGGCCTTCACGCACGCCGACGCGATGGTGACGATGTCGGTGACGTCGGGGCTGAGCTTGGCGAAGACGGGGACGTCCGGGGGCAGCTGCTCACGCACCAGGGCCACGACCTTGGCCGAGGCGAGGGGGTCGATGGCGAAGACGAGGCCGCGGTTGGCGACGTTGGGGCACGAGATGTTGACCTCCACCCCCACGACGCAGTCGAACGCGGCGCTCGCTCGCAAGGCCCCGGCGACCTCGGCGAACTCGCTGCTCGACCCTCCCGCGATGGAGACGAGCACCCGCGCCCCGACCGACTTCAGCCACGCCAGGTCGTGCTCGGCGAACGCGGCGATCCCGGGGCCCTGGAGGCCGATCGAGTTGAGCATGCCGGACGACGTCTCGGCCATCCGGGGGGTCCCCCGCCCCGAGCGCGGCGCGGCCAGGACCGACTTGGTGACGAACCCCCCGAGCCTCGAGACGTCGAAGAACCGGTGCAGCTCCTTGCCGTTCGCGGCGCAGCCCGACGCGGTCATCAGCGGGTTGGGGAGCCTCGACCCGGCGAGACTCACGGTCATGTCGGCCATCAGTGCCCGGTCCCCGTCGGCGAGCCGACTGCGTCGTCCGGCACCACGCAGTAGCCGTCGGCGAACGCGTCCCAGCGCACCGAGGAGCCGCGGAACACCGGGCCCTCGACGCAGGACCGCACCATGCGGGTGCGGCCGTCGACGCCGGTGACCGGCAGGACGCAGGTCATGCACACCCCGATGCCACAGGCCATCGCCTCCTCGACGGCGACCTGCGCCACCGCACCCTCGGCCGTCGCCACCTCGGTGACCGACCGGAGCATCGCCATCGGTCCGCACGCGTAGACGACCGCGGCGTCGGTCAGGCGGATCACCTCCGGCAGCACGTCGCTGACCCAGCCCTTCGTACCCGTCGACCCGTCGTCCGTGGTGATGGTGACCCCGTGGGCCGCGCGCCGGGCCTCGGCAACCCCGAACAGCCGGTCCTCGCCGGCGGCGCCCAGCACCATCTCGACGTGGCAGCCCTTGGCCGTCAGCTGCTCGGCCAGCCAGAACAGCGGGGCGCTGCCATAGCCCCCGCCCACGAGGACGCAGGCGACCGGAGCGGTCGGCAGCGGGAACGGCCGGCCCAGTGGTCCGACGATGCCGACCTCGGCGTGCGGCTCCAGCTCGGTGATCCAGGTCGTTCCGGGCCCGTGGGCGGCGACGACGATGTCGACGGTGCCCTCGGACGGGTCGACCCGGTGGATCGAGAAGCAGCGCCGCAGGAGGTTGGCCGAGGTCGGGCCGCCGACAGCCAGGGCCACGAACTGCCCCGGCCGGGCCGGCTGGGCGACACCGGGAGCCGTGAGCGTGAGGTGCCGGTATGCGCCCACGCGCCGGTTGGCGACGAGCTCACCGGTGACCTGGACGACGCCGTCGCGGGGCGCCGGCGGGGCCGGTGTGGCGGCTGCCGTCATCGGTCCACCGTGACGGCGAACAGGTCGAGCGCCTTCGCGTGGTCCTGCAGTGAGGTCACCCGCAGCTCACCCGTGCGCCGGGCCTCGATCCCCTGCACCGCGGCCGCCAGCTCCTGCACCGTCGTGATGATGGGCTTGTCGGCGCTGGTCGTCGCCGCGCGGATCTCGTAGCCGTCGGCCCGCGCCGACTGGCCCGTGGGCGTGTTGACGACCATGGCGACCTCGCCGTCGTTGATGAGGTCGACGATGGTCCGCTCACTCGTCCCGTCGGGCAGCGGCGCACCCCGCTCGCTGATCTTGCGGACCACGGTCGACTGGATCCCGTTGCGCCGCAACACGTCTGCGGTTCCGCTGGTGGCCAGGATGGTGAACCCGAGGTCGGCCAGGCGCTTCACCGGGAAGATCATCGCCCGCTTGTCGCGGTTGGCCACCGACACGAAGACGGCACCGGTGTCGGGCAGGCCGCCCGAGCTCATCTGGCTCTTGGCGAACGCCGACCCGAAGTCGCGGTCGATGCCCATGACCTCGCCGGTCGAGCGCATCTCCGGACCGAGCAGCGAGTCGACCACCTTGCCCTCCTTGGTACGGAACCGCTTGAACGGCAGGATCGCCTCCTTGACCGACATCGGGGCGTGCGCCGGCAACGTCCCCCCGTCGCCCTGGGGCGGCAGGATGCCCTCCTCGCGCAGCTCCTTGATGGTCGCGCCGAGCATGACCCGGGCGGCGGCCTTGGCGATCTGCACCCCGGTGGCCTTCGCGACGAACGGCACGGTCCGCGAGGCGCGCGGGTTGGCCTCCAGCACGTAGAGGACGTCCTGGGCGAGGGCGAACTGCACGTTCATCAGCCCCCGGACGCCGATGCCCTCGGCCAGCTTGCGGGTGGAGACGCGGACCCGTTCGAGCTCGGCGACGCCGAGCGTCACCGGGGGCAGGGTGCACGAGCTGTCGCCGGAGTGGATGCCGGCCTCCTCGATGTGCTCCATGATCCCGCCGAGGTACATCTCCTCGCCGTCGAACAACGCGTCCACGTCGATCTCGATCGCGTCGTCGAGGAACCGGTCGACCAGCACGGGGTGCTCGGGCGAGGCCACCGTCGCCCGGGTGACGTAGGTCGCGAGGGTCTCGTCGTCGTAGACGATCTCCATCCCGCGTCCCCCGAGCACGTAGGACGGCCGCACGAGCACCGGGTAGCCGATCCGGCGCGCGACCTCGACCGCCTCGTCGGCGCTGTAGGCGGTGCCGTGCAGGGGGGCGGGGAGGCCCGCCTCGGCCAGCACCCGGCCGAACGCCCCGCGGTCCTCGGCGAGGTTGATCGCCTCCGGGCTCGTACCGACGATGGGCACGCCCTCGTTCTTCAGCGCCTGCGCCAGCCCGAGGGGCGTCTGCCCGCCGAGCTGCACGATGACGCCGGCGATGGGGCCGGCCTGCCGCTCGACGTGAACGACCTCGAGGACGTCCTCGAGGGTGAGCGGCTCGAAGTAGAGGCGGCTGCTCGTGTCGTAGTCGGTCGAGACCGTCTCGGGGTTGCAGTTGACCATCACGGTGTCGAAACCCTTGTCGCGCAACGCGAACGACGCGTGGACGCAGGAGTAGTCGAACTCGACACCCTGACCGATCCGGTTGGGCCCGGAGCCGAGGATGATCACCGCGGGCTTCTCCCGGGGCAGCACCTCGTTCTCCTCGTCGTACGTGGAGTAGTAGTAGGGCGTCGTCGCGGCGAACTCGGCCGCACACGTATCGACGGTCTTGTAGACCGGGCGTACCCCCAGGGCGTGCCGTACCCCGCGCACGACCGCCTCGGGCATTCCGCTGAGGGAGGCGATCTGCGCGTCGGAGAAGCCGTGCCGCTTGGCCAGGCGCAGCAGCACGGGAGTCAGCTGGTCGGCGGCGGCCACCCGGTCGGCCACCGCGTTGATGAGCGCGATCTGGTCGAGGAACCACGGGTCGATCCCCGTCGCCTCGTGCACCTGCTCGACCGAGGCGCCGCCCCGCAGGGCCTGCTGCACCGCGACGATCCGGCCGTCGGTCGGCACGGCCGCCTCGGCGAGCAGGTCAGCCAGCCGGGCCGGCTCGTCCGGGATCGGGCCGTCCCAGTGGAACGACGAGCCCGCCCGCTCCATCGACCGCAGCGCCTTCTGCAGCGCCTCGGTGAAGCTGCGACCGATCGACATCGCCTCGCCCACCGACTTCATCGTCGTGGTGAGGGTCGGGTCCGCGGCGGGGAACTTCTCGAACGCGAACCGCGGCACCTTGACGACGACGTAGTCGAGGCTCGGCTCGAAGCTGGCCGGGGTCTCGCGGGTGATGTCGTTGGGCACCTCGTCGAGCGTGTAGCCGATGGCCATCTTGGCGGCGATCTTGGCGATCGGGAACCCGGTTGCCTTGGAGGCCAGCGCGCTCGACCGCGACACCCGCGGGTTCATCTCGATGACGATGACCCGCCCGGTCGAGGGCTCGACGGCGAACTGGATGTTGCAGCCGCCCGTGTCGACCCCCACCTCGCGGATCACGGCGATGCCGATGTCTCGCAGCCGCTGGTACTCGCGGTCGGTGAGGGTCAGCGCGGGCGCGACGGTGATCGAGTCGCCGGTGTGCACCCCCATGGGGTCGAGGTTCTCGATGGAGCAGACGACGACGACGTTGTCGGCGTGGTCGCGCATCACCTCGAGCTCGTACTCCTTCCAGCCCTTGATCGACTCCTCCAGGAGCACCTCGGTCGTCGGGCTGGCCTGCAGGCCCTGGCCCGCCATCCGGCGCAGCTCGGTCTCGTCGTTCGCGAAGCCGGAGCCGAGGCCGCCCATCGTGAACGAGGGTCGGACGACGACGGGGTAGCCCAGCACGGCGGCACCAGCCAGCACCTCGTCCATGGTGTGCGCGATCACCGACCGGGCGCTCTCCGCCCCACAGCGCTCGACCACGCCCTTGAACGCCTGCCGGTCCTCGCCGAGCTGGATGGCCTCGACGTTGGCCCCGATGAGCGGACAGCTGTACTTCTCGAGGACACCGTTCTCGTGCAACGCGATCGCCGTGTTGAGGGCGGTCTGGCCCCCCAGGGTGGCGAGCACCGCGTCGGGACGCTCCTTGGCGATGATCGCCTCGACGACCTCGGGCGTGATCGGCTCCACGTAGGTCGCGTCGGCGAACTCCGGGTCGGTCATGATCGTCGCGGGGTTGCTGTTGACGAGGATGACGCGGATGCCCTCGTCGCGGAGCACGCGGCACGCCTGGGTGCCGGAGTAGTCGAACTCGCAGGCCTGCCCGATGACGATCGGGCCCGACCCGATGACGAGCACGCTGTTGATGTCGTCGCGCTTCGGCACGGCTCACGCTCCCTTGTGGTCGGTCATGAGCTCGACGAACCGGTCGAACAGGTATGCAGCGTCGTGCGGTCCAGTGGCGGCCTCGGGGTGGTACTGCACGGAGTAGGCCGGCACGTCGAGGCACTCGAGCCCCTCGACCACCTCGTCGTTGAGGCAGACGTGCGACACGCGCACCCGGCCGTAGGGCGTGTCGCTGTCGCGGTCGAGCGGCGCGTCGACGGCGAACCC
>JBDSYO010000554.1:0-7018 GCA_039925625.1 Lapillicoccus sp.
CCTCCACCGCGCTCCGGCGCGCACCAACGAACGGGGCGTCGTGCGTCACGGACGCCCCCCGCACCGGCACGGGTCGAGGCCCCCGACCGACCCGACGCGCCACGGCGTCGACGAACGCCGGCACCGACCCCCACGGCCCGCCGAGCACGACGACCTCCGGGTCGGCGAGCGCAACCATGGCCGCGACGACGCCCTCGACCGCCGTCGCAAGCGCCTCGACCGTCGCCCGCGCCGACGCCGTCGTGACGTCGATCGCCATCCGCACGGCATCCACGTCGATCGCGGTGGTGCCCGGCTGCCGGAGCCCGAGCCGCGCGAACACCTCCGTCAGGGGGGCCGCCTCACCGTCCGGCCCGGTGGTGACCAGGTGGGCGATCTCGCCGGCCACGCCACGGGCTCCCCGGTGCACCACGCCGTCCGCGACGACGGCTCCGCCGAGCCCCTCGCCGAGGTAGAGGTAGCAGAAGGTGTCCATCGGTGTCGTGGTGCCCATGGGTGTCTCGGTCGTCGCCGACGTGGCGGCGTCCCGCTCGGCGCGGGCGGCCCAGTTGACGTCGTTGTCGACGACCACCGGCCCGGCGACCAGCCCCGACAGCGCCTCGACGGGCGAGAGGTCACCGAGCAGGAACGGCGCGTCGGGCAGCTGGACCAGGCGCCCGCTCGAACGGTCGACCGGGTCGGCGGCGCTGACGACCGCGAGGCGCACCGGGGGGAGCGTGGCGGTGACCGCGTCGCGCGCAGTCGTCGTGACGACGCGCGCGACCTCGTCCGCCTCGGCCGGCCGGCAAAGAGCACTCGTACGCCGCGCGACGGTGCGCCCGTGCGGGTCGACGGTCTCGGCCACGACCGCGTCCGGCGCGATGCCCACGACGAGGGCGCAGCCCACCGCGTCGGCCAGCGCGTAGTAGGCGCCGACGCCACCCCGGCCGCTGGTGCGCTCCCCGGTGTCGCGCATGACGCCAGCGGCCTCGAGCCGGCGCACACTCTCCGACACGGTGGGCTTGGAGATGCCGGTCAGCGTCGAGAGCTCGGCGCGCGTGACCGGCGGGCTCCCCATCAAGGCCCGCAGCACGTGCGCGTCGGTCAGCGACCTCAGCAGGTCGAGCGAGGCCTTGACGGGGGTCACTGGGCCAGCCTAACGAGTCAGTAAGGACTCTTGTCTGAAAGCCGCCCACCCGCTATCGTCGATCCAGTAAGGAGTCCTGACCGAAGGAGACACAGTGACCCTCGCCCCGTCCCGCCCCGCCGAGACCACCGAGCTGCCGCACTGGGAGACGACACCCACGGACCTCGCGGCGGCCACTCGTGAGATCAAGGCCGCTCTGCGGGCGCGCATCGCGGCGTCGGGGCGCACCGCCAAGGAGGTCTTCGCCGTCGTCGAGGCCAGGGTCGCCGAGCGGGTCGCCGAGATCACCGCCGCCCGTGACCGCGGCGAGCAGGTCTGGCCCGAGGTCGACTACGCCGACATCGCGGCCGGCACGGTCCCGCCGAAGACCCTCGAACTGCTGCGCCGGCGTGGTTGTCTCGTCGTCCGCGGACACGTCGACCGCGAGCAGGCTCTCACCTGGGACCAGGACATCGTCGACTACGTCGAGCAGAACCACTTCTTCGAGACCTACCGCGGTCCCGCCGACGACTTCTTCGGCAGCGTCGGGTCGAAGCCCGAGATCTACCCGATCTACTGGTCCACGGCGCAGATGGAGGCCCGCCAGAGCGAGCGCACGGCCGCGGTGCAGGCCTTCCTCAACGGCCTCTGGACAAGCGAGTCCGACGGCGTGCAGTGGTTCGACCCCAGCCGTGACTCGCTCTACCCCGACCGCATCCGCCGCCGGCCGCCGGGCGTGACCTCGTCGGGGCTGGGCACCCACCTCGACCCCGGAACGCTCGACCTCTGGATGACGCAGGCCTACCAGCAGGCGTTCCGCCACCTCTTCGACGGCACGGTCGAGCAGTACGACCCGTGGGACGCGGCCCACCGCACCGCCGGCACCCAGTACCCCGGCAGCACCATGTGCTCGGCGTTCCGCACCTTCCAGGGCTGGACCGCCCTGTCCGACATGGACCACGACCAGGGCGTCCTGCACACCGTGCCGATCCCCGAGGCGATGGCCTACCTCATGCTCCGCCCCCTGCTCGCCGACGTTCCCGACGACGACATGTGCGGGGTGACGACCAACCAGGTGTTCCCGGCCAACGAGCGCTGGCACCCGCTGCTCATGGAGGCCCTGAGCGGCATCCCCGACGTCAAGGCGGGCGACTCCGTCTGGTGGCACTGCGACATGATCCACAGCGTCGCTCCGGTGCAGGACCAGCAGGGCTGGGGCAACGTCATGTACATCCCCGCCGCCCCCTGGTGCCCGCGCAACGAGGCCTACGCCGCGTCGGTCCAGGACGCCTTCCTCAGCGGGTCGAGCCCGGCCGACTTCCCCGAGGAGCACTACGAGCGCAGCTGGACGGGCCGGTTCGGCCCCGAGCGGCTCAACGCCACCGGCCGCCGCGGTCTGGGCCTCGAGGGCTGAGACCGGGAGGCCCGGGCACGAGTAGCCTCAGCCCCACCCGAGTGCGACCGCGCACGACCCGACCGACCCAGGCAGCCGTCGCCATGAGCCACCTCCTCGACCATGACCACGGGGCCGAGCACAGCCACGATCACGGCCACGAACATGGGCATGACCACGAGCACCGGCCGGCCGGACTGGTCGGCCGGCTGCGGCATACGGCGTCCGAGCTGTTCGGCGCCCACTCGCACGACGCCGCCGACCAGGTCGACGAGGCGCTCGAGGCCGACAGCGCCGGGCGCCGAGCCCTCGTCATCAGCCTCGTCGGGCTCGGCGTCACCGCCGTCATCCAAGCCGTCGTCGCCGTGTTGTCGGGGTCGATCGCCCTGCTCGGCGACACCCTGCACAACGTCGCCGACGCCCTCACCGCTGTGCCGCTTCTCGTCGCGTTCGCGCTCGCCCGGCGGCCGGCCACCAAGCGCTTCACCTACGGCTACGGCCGTTCCGAAGACCTCGCCGGTCTCGTCGTCGTCCTCATGATCGCCCTGTCGAGCGTGTTCGCCGGCTTCGAGGCGATCACGCGGCTGCTGAACCCGCAGCCGGTCTCGCACCTGTGGGCCGTGGCCGCAGCGGGGGTCGTGGGCTTCGTGGGCAACGAGCTCGTGGCGCGCTACCGGATCACGGTCGGCCGGCGGATCGGGTCGGCGGCCCTCGTCGCCGACGGCCTGCACGCCCGCACCGACGGCTTCACCAGCCTGGCCGTCCTCGTCGGCGCCGGTGGGCTGGCTCTGGGCTGGACGTGGGCCGACCCGGTCGTCGGGCTGCTCATCACCATCGCCATCCTCGGCGTCCTGCGGTCGGCGCTGCGCCAGGTCGGCGCCCGGCTCATGGACGCGGTCGAGCCCGACCTGGTCGACCAGGCGGTCGCCGCCGTCTCCACCGTCGACGGCGTGCGCGAGGTGCGCGACCTCAAGATCCGCTGGATCGGGCACACCCTGCGAGCCGAGGCCGACGTCACGGTCGACGGGGGGCTCACGGTCGGTGAGGCCCACGAGCTCGCCCACCACGCCGAGGCGCACCTGCTGCACGACGTGCGACGGCTGACGGCGGCCACCATCCACGTCAGCCCGGCCGGGGCCCACCGGAACCCCTGACCCGCTGCGTACCGTGACGACACCCACGCGGGCCCAGCTGCTCGAACGGCTGCGCCAGGAGGCCCCCCAGGCGGTGCGCATCGTCGTGGCGGCGGCCGTCGGGTGGCAGATCTGCCGCTGGATCGATCCCGGCAGCCTGCCCCTCTACGCGGTGATCGTCCCCGTCGTGGCCATGCGCGACGACCCGTACTCCGCCTTCAACACCTCGTTCGACCGGCTCCTGGGCGTCGTCGCGGGCATCGCCATCGGGGTGCTCGTCGCAGGTTGGCTAGGTCCGTCGGTGTATGCGGTGAGCCTCGTCCTGCTCGTCGGCCTTCTCGGCGGCATCGTCCTGCGGGTCGGACCCAGCCTCAACGTGCAGGTGTCCATGTCCGCCCTGCTCGTCTTCGCCAACCCCGACCCGGGCCAGCTGGCCGTGGTCCGTCTGTGGGAGACCCTGGTCGGCGCGGCCGTCACCGTGGTCCTGTCGCCGCTGCTCTTCCCCCCCGACTCGCGGGCGGCCGTCGCGAGTGACTACCAGGAGGTCACGCGTCAGGTGGCCCGGCAGCTCTCCGACCTCGGGGCCCTCACGGCCCACGCCGACCGGCACGCGCCACGGGTGCTCGCCCTGCACGACGCGGCTCAGGAGACGGAGCACCGGGCCGAGGAGCTGCCGCTCAAGCTGGCCGGTGCGCAGCGCTCGGTGCGCTACAACCCCTTGCGTCGCCGCCATCGCTCGACACTTGCGGCGATGGCCGCGCCCGTCGGTCTCGTCGTCACCCTGGCCCAGGCGGCGCGGGTGCTCGTGGAAGACGTCGCCGAGTTCGCCGCTCGTCCCGGCATCGGCCCCACCTGGGACCAGGTGGGTCCCCACCTGGCCGACGTGCTCTCGGAGACCGCGGTGGCGGTCGGCACCGGTCTCACTCCCGCGGGGCTCACGCCCGAGGCGCGTCAGTCCGTGGCCGCCGCCGCGCAGGAGCTGGAGTGTTGGCGCGCCGCGGCCCCGGCGCCGCTCGACGCGGTGCTGCGTCGGTCGGCCTACCGGATCGTGCACGCGCTCGAGGCGTTCGACCGATAGCGGGGCCCTGGGCGCACCACAGGTGGGCTTCGTACCCTGGGCCAGATGTCGGACCCACGACCCACCGAGATCCACCTCGGCCGACGGTCCCTGCTGTTCGCCGCCGCCGGTCTCGGGCTGGCCGCATGCACCGGCGACCCGCGCCCGGTTACCTCGACCGCCACCACCACCCTCGGGCCGTCGGGCACGACTGCGGGCACCCCCTCGACCACGTCCACCACCAGCGCGACCACCCCGACCACCGCCCCGACAACGACCCCGGTCGCGCCGTCGACCACGACAACGGCCGCCGCCACACCGCTTCCGGCGAGTGCGGTCTGGCCGGTCCCGCCGGGGGACGTCGAACCGGCGGCCAAACAGCCCGGGGCACGCCTCGTCGAGAGCCTCACCGCGTGGGCGCCCGGGCAGAGCGGCGCCGGGCCGGCCGGCGACCGGGTGACGGCCACCGGCATACCGGCCGACCGTGCGGCGGCTCTGACGGCGGCGGCCGCACCGTTCCTGCGGGCCGGTGACGAGGCGACCTCCCGGGTCATCTCCGCGCAGTACGGCGGGCTCACCGCCGACCTCGCCTCCATCCTCGTCACCTACGAGCAGTGGAGCCGCACCGCCCAGGGCCAGGTGGTGCGCGGCGGGTCGGCCGCCGACGTACGCCTGTCGCGACAGTCCGGCGGATGGGTGGTCACCGAGCTGCGGCCGGCCGACCCCGGCCCGGCGCTCGCGAACCCGTCGGCGCTCGTCACCGAGGTGCTGGCCAACAGCCGGATCCGGCTGCCCCCGTCAGCGGCCGCGGACCTCGCCGCGGGCAACCTCATGCCCAAGCCGATGCGGGCCCTGCTCACCCTGGCGAACACTTACGACATCGACGTCAGCATCGTCCACTCGGCCCACCCCACCAATGTGTTCGAGACCAACCGGCTGAGCGACCACACCCGCAAGCGGGCCTTCGACGTGTGGGCAGTCAACGGGCAGCCCGTCCTCGGCGCCTCCACGTCGGCCTCGCTCGTCGACGGGTTCATGCGGGCCACCGTGGCCGCCGGCGCCTACAACGTCGGCGGCCCTCGCCAGCTGAGCGGGGCGGCCTACTTCTCCGACCGCACCCACAGCGACCACGTGCACGTCGGGTTCAACGCCGACACCTGACCGCCCGCCTCAGGACGGGGTCACCCTGGATGACACCGGGTACCGCAGGTGGGTCACGCCGACACCGGCGGTGACCGCGGGGGTCCCGAGAACCACAGGCGTACCGGCCAGGTGGTCGAAGAGCCGGACTCCCGAACCGAGGAGGAGGGCCGCGACATCGACCTGGAGCTCGTCGACCAGACCGGCGTTGAGCAGCTGCTGGATGGTGTCGGCCCCGTGGACGCCCACCGACCTCCCGCCCGAGGCAGCCTTGGCCTGCGCCACAGCACTCTCGAGGCCGTCGGTCACGAAGTGGACGCTCGAACCGGGGCGCGGCCAGCCGTCGGGGACGTCGTGGGTCAGCACGAACGCCGGCCCCCACGCGTGGTCCCCACCCCAACCGTGCGCCTTGTCGAAGGTGCGCCGGCCGGTGAGGACGGCGCCGAGCTCGTCCGTGAGCTCGCCGAAGTAGGCAGCGCTGGGCGCCGACATCCGGAAGGTCATCGGGTCCGCGCCTCCCGTAATGACCTCGACGTCCCCCGAGGAGAAGTACCAGTCGAACACCTCCTCGACGCCGTCGTCGAAGTCGGCCACGAAGCCGTCCAACGACATGGACATGATCGCCACCACGGTGGACATCGCACCGTCTCCTTCGGTCGTAGGCATGGGGAGAGACCGTTCGGGCCTCACCTCGACAACGAACGGCCCGACGCCCGGAGGACATCATCATGGCGCCGTGTCGGTGCCGTGCGCTTGGATCGAGGGATGGCAACCACGTTCCAGGTGACGTTCGACAGTGCCGACCCCGCTGCGCTCGCAGCCTTCTGGGCCGAGGCTGTGCACTACGTGCTGGCGCCGCCCCCGAAGGGGTTCGACTCCTGGGACGCCGCACTCGACGCGTGGGGCGTCCCGACCGACCACCGCAACGACCGCTCCGCGCTCGTCGACCCCGAGGGCGTCGGTCCGCGGATCTTCTTCCAGAAGGTGCCGGAGCCCAAGACCGTCAAGAACCGCGTCCACGTCGACCTCCTCGCGGGTGGCGGCCCGTCGGTGCCGCTCGACGAGCAGCGCGGGCGGGTGGCCGCGCAGGTGGCGCGCCTGGAGTCGCTCGGTGCGACCCGGGTCGACGACCACGCCGACCTGGGGGTGCACTGGGCGGTGATGCGCGACCCCGAGGGCAACGAGTTCTG
>JBDSYO010000555.1:0-2911 GCA_039925625.1 Lapillicoccus sp.
CGGCCGACCCAGCGGTCGAAGAAGGCGTTGCGCAGGGCGCGCCCGCCGTACTGCGGTGGCCACGGGAGCCGCTGCCCCACGTCGAACACCCGGCCGTATGCCGTGTCCGTGTCGGCCGCCGCGAAGAGGAGCTCGCGTGCGCCGGGCGAGGTCGCTGCCTCGGTGCAGGCGAGGAACGCGGTCCCGACCCACGCGCCGGCTGCACCGGCGGCGAGCACCGCGGCCAGACCGCGAGCCGTGCCAATCCCACCGGCCGCGAGCACCGGCACCTGCACCGCGTCGAGGACCCCCTGCAGGAGCGGCAGGGTGGCCACGTCGTTCCGGCCGTGGCCCCCGCCTTCACCTCCACGAGCGACGAGCAGGTCGACGCCTGACTGCTCGGCTGCGACCGCCTCCTCCAGCGTGCCGACCTGGGTCGCCACGACGATGCCGGCGGCCTGCAGCGGCGCGATCCACCGCTCGTACGGGCCGTAGCTCACCGACACGAGAGCCGGCGCCTCAGCCGCGACGACATCGACGAGCGAGTCGTCCTCCGCCAGGGCCCAGGCCATCAGCCCGACGCCGAACGGGCCCGACTCCCGGGCCACAGCGCAGTGTTCACGCACCCAGTCCGGCGTCGATGTGGGCCCGACACCCAGCATCCCGAGCCCGCCGGCGGCGGACACCGCTGCCGTGAGCCGGCCGGTGCTGACGCCGACCATCGGCGCCCCCACGACGGGCACCGTCAGGTCGAACCGCTCAGTCAGCCAGGTCCGCACGGACGCCCTCTCCCGAGGGTGGGAGCGCCGTCGCGAGCTCGTCGAGGTCGCGCACGACGTAGCGGTGGTGCTCCCACTCCTCCTCGATGATCGTGCGCAGACACGAGAGCACCGTCTCGTCGTGCTGGGGAGCGTGCGGGTTCGCGCGCGGTGCGGCGAGCTCTTCTGTGGTGACCTCGGCGAGGAAGCGGAGCACCATGGCCTGCCGGTCGGCCCTAGCCTCGAGGACCTCGGCCCAGGACGGGGTCTCGGCGGAGAAGTCCGACGCATCGAAGGCGGCACTCTCCTCGTCGTCGTCGTGGGGAAGTCCCGCCGGGTGGTAGGGCCGTTCGCGCTGCAGGACCGCCTTGCCAAGCCACGTGTCGGTGGCCATGACGAGGTGGCGCAAGGTCTGGGCCAGCGACCACTCGTCGCCCACCGAGGCGTCGACCGTGCCGGCCGGCATCGCGTCCGCCCGCTCCAGCGTGGCCGCCCAGGTGCGTTCGAGCGCGGTCCAGGCGCTGCGCAGACCCTCCGGGTCGGCGGCGTCACGCTGCTCGCGTCCGGGGAAGCGGCGGTTCAGCTCGGCGTCGACCAGCGGGGCGACGTCGACGCCGTTGACGAGGAGCCGGTTGCCGCCCTCCAACAGCCACGGGGAGTCGACCTCCATGCCCGCGACGTCGCTGCCGCGCACGACGACGCCACTCAGGTCGCAACCGACGAACCGGGAGCCGCGCAGGCTACGGCCTCGGAAGGTGCGGTCGCGCATACTCTCCGGCGGGTTCTCGCTCATCCCCCGACCCTGGCACACGCCACGGACATCAGGCCGCGCCTGAGCTCAGGCGCCTCAGGCGCCTCAGGCGTCGCCGGACCCGGGGTCGGCCAGGACGTCGCGCCAGGAGTGCTCCGGCGCGAAGCCGAGCAGGCGGCGCGCCTTGTCGATGGAGTAGAAGGTCTCGTCGCGACCCATCTCCCGGCGCACCTCCACCCCGTCGTAGAAGTGCTCGCGGACCTGCTGCGTCGTCGCGGCCACCGACATGTCGGCGTTGGCGACATTGAACACCTGGTAGCCGAGACCGTCGGTCTTCAGGCACCGCTGCACCATCTGGCCGAGGTCGCGGGCGTCGATGTAGGCGAAGACGTTGCGCCGCCGCCGCGACGGATCGGCGAGGAACGGCGGGAACTTCTCGGCGAACTCCTGCGGCTCGATGACGTTGTTGATCCGCAGACCGTAGATGTCCGCTCCGGTGCGGGCCTGGAACGAACGGGCCGTCACCTCGCCCGCCACCTTCGACATGGCGTACGCGTCCTCGGGCACGGTCGGGTGCTCCTCGTCCACCGGCACGTAGAGCGGGCGGCGCTCGCCCTGCGCGAAGCAGATGCCGTAGGTCGTCTCCGAGGAGGCGAAGACGATCTTGCGGACCCCGAGGCGGGTCGCGGCCTCGAGCACGTTGTAGGTGCTGAGGATGTTGGTCCGGTAGGTCGAGGCGTCGGACTCACGCAGGATGGCGGGGATGGCCGCGAAGTGGACGACGGCGTCGTAGCGCGGCGCCTCGGGCAGGTCGAGCTCGGACGACCGTGCCAGTCCTGCGAGCGCCGAGTACGTCTCGCCGGCGTCAGTCAGGTCGACCTTGAGGTCGGACACGGCCGGGTTCTTCAGGGGCACGAGGTCGGCGTTGGTGACCTGGTGGCCCTGCTCGGCGAGGTAGGGGGCGACGTGCTTTCCGGCCTTGCCGCTGCCGCCGGTGAAGAAGATGCGCATGGGGGTCTTCCTACCCCACGGTGCGGCGGGCAACCTCAGGGGTCACCCCGGCCCTCACCCCGGCCCTCACCCCGGCCCTCACCCCGGCCCTCCAGGGCTCAGTCGAGGCAGAAGACGTTGCCCTCGGGATCCTCCATGACGATGCACACGTCGTCCATCCCGTCGGCGTCGAGGCGGCGCACCCGGGTGGCGCCGAGGGGCACGAGGCGGGTGCACTCGGCCTCGAGCGCCTCGGAACGCTCCTCCGGGGGCCGGCCGGCGGCGGCCCGCAGGTCGAGGTGCACCCGGTTCTTGGCCGTCTTGGGCTCCGGCACCTTCTGGAAGAAGATCCGCGGACCGACGCCCTCGGGGTCGACGAGCGCGGAGCGGTCGTTGCGGTGGTCTGCCGGGACGCCCCACGCGTCGAGTGCGG
>JBDSYO010000556.1:0-3835 GCA_039925625.1 Lapillicoccus sp.
CACGCGTCCCTCGCCGACCTGCGGCCGGCCACCCGGTTGGCCTACCTCCAGATCGCGGCCGCGGTCGGGTCCGCCTTCCCGACCACGTCGCGACCCGCGCTGGGACTCGGGGCATGAACCCCCGGGGGGCACGGGTGGCCCGGGCGGCCCGACGGTCGTGGGGACGCTGGGTCGCGGTGGCCGGTGGTGTCGCCGGCCTGGTCGTGGCGCAGGCGCTGCCGGCCCAGGCGCGGGGCGGGTCGTTCGACGACCGGCAGGTGGTGCAGCTCAGCCGCGCTGGCGCGGTGCGGGGTGCCGGCGGGCTCGAGGTGCACCTGACGTCGCGCCAGGCCGTGCGCGCGACCAACCTGGCCCTCGCCACGACGACGTGCGACGACTGCCGGGCGACGGCCGTCTCCTTCCAGGTCGTCGTGGCGGACCGCTCGCCGGACTCCATCGACGTCGGCAACCTCGCGTACGCCGGCAACGAGGGCTGTGCCCGCTGTGACTCCGTGGCGGTGGCCTACCAGTTCGTCCTGGCCGACGCCGCGGACGTGCGGCTGTCGGCGGACGGTCGGCGACGGCTCGAGCGCATCGACGCCGCCCTGGGCGCCCTGGCCCGGTCGGGGACGTCGGTGGTGGAGGTCCAGCGCACGGCGGACGGGTATGCGCAGCAGGTGCTGGACATCCTCGCCACCGAGGTGCACGCCCGGCCGGCCCTGCGCAAGGACGTCCGGCACACCGGTGGTCCGGTGGGTGGGCCGGCAGGTGGTCCGCGGACCCACTGACCTGCCCAAGAAGTCCTTGACAGGTCGAGCGAGCACTGGGCATACTCCCCAACATGTCTTTGGAAGATGAGCCCACGGTGTCGGCGCGAGGCGACGTCCACCGGCTGCGGGCGCTGGCACACCCGGTGCGCCTCGAGATGCTGTCCCTACTGACGGGCACGGCGATGAGCGCCGCGGAGGTGGCCCGTGAGCTCGACCTCACCCAGGCCAACGCGTCCTACCACCTCCGCCTCCTGCGGGATGCGGGCCTCCTCGTCATCGCGGGGGAGGAGAAGGTCAACGGTGGTGTCGCCAAGCGCTACCGACACCTGTGGGACCAGCCGCAGCCCGGGGTCGGGCCGGGTTCGCCGGACGAGGTGGACGCCGTTGTCCGCACCCTGTCCGATGCGGTCTCCCTCCGGCTCCCGCGCCGGGTGAGGGAGGAGCGGGGGCACTTCACCGACGCCGACCTCTGGGTGGAGCCGGCCGTGTGGGACCAGGTCACGAACCTGTTGACCGAGGCGTCGCGGCTGATGCATGCCGAGGCCAAGCCGCCCCACGCCGAGGGGACGGTCCGGGGCAACCTGTCGATCCTGGCGTTCCGCCTGCAGGACCAACCGTGACGACGTCGTGGGCCGAGGCGCTGGGCGTGCTGCGCGAGCGGCGGTTCGCGTGGTACTTCGCGGCCCGCACGGTTTCGACCGTCGGTTCGGCGATGGCCCCGGTCGCCCTCGCGTTCGCGGTGCTCCACATCAGCGACTCGGCGGCAGCCCTCGCCCAGGTGCTTACCGCCCGCACCGCGGCGATGGTGCTCTTCCTGCTCGTAGGCGGGGTGGTGTCCGACCGCTTCTCGCGCACCGCGGTCATGCAGGTGTCCCACGCTCTCACCGCCGTGACCCAGGGGGCGGCGGCCGCGCTGGTCATCACCGGGCACGCGCAGCTCTGGATGGTCGTCGGCATCGAGACGGTCAACGGCGCCGTCTCGGCGTTCGCGATGCCGGCCATGATGGGAGTGGTGCCCCTGGTCGTCGACCGGGCGCGCCTCCAGCCGGCCAACGCCCTCCTGTCGTTCAGCCGCAGCGGGCTCACCGTGGTCGGGCCGGCCGTGGCCGGGCTGCTCGTCGTCACCGTCGGTCCCGGCTGGGCCTTGGCCGTCGACTCGCTGACCTACGTGCTGGCTATCGGCTGTCTGGGGCTGGTCCGGTTGCCGGTGCGGCCGGCTGTGCCCACGGCCCGGGTGTCGATGGTGCGCGACCTGCGGGAGGGCTGGACCGAGTTCTCGTCACGGACCTGGCTATGGCTGGTCGTCGTGGTCTTCGGCCTGCTCAACGCCATCCACTTCGGGGTGATCGGCGTCCTCGGCCCGCTCATCGCCTCGAGGACGCCCGCCCTCGGCCCGGGAGGCTGGGGCCTCGCCCTCGGCGCCGAGGCGGTAGGCACGGTCGTCGCCACCGTGGTGATGCTGCGGCTCGCGTTCCGCCATCCGCTGCGCGCCGGAATGCTGGGCGTCGCCGCGATCGCCGTGCCGGTGCTCATGCTCGGACTCGCGCCGGCGACCTGGCCTCTCGTTGCGGCCATGCTCGTCGCCGGGAGCGGCACCGAGGTCTTCAGCGTGGGCTGGACGACGGCCCTCCAAGAGCACATCCCCGAGGCGGTGCTGTCGCGGGTCTTCAGCTACGACTCGCTCGGCTCCTTCGTGGCCATGCCGCTCGGCTCGTTGCTCTACGGCGCGCTGGCGGGGGTTTTCGACCCCGAGCCGGTCCTTCTCGTCAGCGGGATCGCGTATGCCGCCTTGGCCCTCGGGACGCTCGCCGTCCCGTCGGTGCGGGACCTCGGCCACGCGCGGCTCGCGTCGCCCACCCCGGCCGCCGGACCGACTGCGGCACCAACCCCCGGCTCAGGCCTGGAGCGCCAGGACGAACGGCAGGACGGCCTCCGCCCCGGCCTGTCGCAGGCTCTGGGCGCAGACGGTGAGGGTCCAGCGTGAGTCGGCGAGGTCGTCGACCAGCAGCACCGGTCCGTGGGCGGCCCGGACCGCGACGGCGAGCTCGGAGCCGACCTCCAGACGCCCCCACACCCCCGCGAGCCGGAAGGCGCTGTTCCCCCCCGGCTCCCCGGTGGGACCACCGTCGACGAGGTCGAGCGTGCCGAGGAAGGGCAGCCGGCCGATCTCGGCCAGCCCCTGCGCCACGGACGCGGTGATGGTCGGCCGGCCGCGCGACGGGACGGCGACCACGCCGACGGGCCGCTGCGACCATCCCCAGTCGCGCAGCACCCCGACACAGGCCTGCAGCAGCTCGGGAGAGGCGGGGGCGTCCGTGCGCAGCAGGTCGCGCAGCCGCTGGCCCCAGCCCAGGTCGGTGAGCCGGGCCAGCGCCCGCCCGGTCGACATCGCGTCGTCCGCGCCGATCCGGCCGGAGAGCGGCACCCCGAGCCGGGCCATGGCGGTGGGCCACTGCCCACGGGGCTCGACGTCGACGCCGACCCGCTGGAGCCGGTCGCGAGCGGTGAGGACCGCCGCGTCGGGGATGGTCGGGTCGAACCACGGACCGGCGCACCGGTCGCACCGACCGCACGGCGTGGCCGTGTCGTCGTCCAGCGACTGCTGGAGGAACTCCATCCGGCAGGTGTCGGTGCGCTCGTAGTCGAGCATGAGGCCCTGCTCGCGGTCGCGGGCCTGCGCGACCCGCGCATACCGATCGGCGTCGTAGGTCCAGGGCACGCCGGTCGTCGTCCAGCCGCCGGGCACCTTGGTGACGGCGCCGTCGACGTCGAGCACCTTGAGCAGCAGCTCCAGCCGGGTGCGCCGGATGTCGACCGCCGCCTCGAGCGCGGGCGTCGAGAGTGGCTTGGCCGACCCGGCCAGCGCGGCCAGCACCGCGTCGGCCTGGTCCTGCCGGGGCATCGAGGCAGAGGCGAAGTAGCGCCAGATGTCGCGGTCCTCCGGCCCTGGGAGCAGGAGCACGTCGGCGCGCTCGGTGGCGCGCCCGGCGCGACCCACCTGCTGGTAGTAGGCGACCGGTGACGAGGGGGCCCCGACGTGGAGCACGAACCCCAGGTCGGGCTTGTCGAACCCCATGCCGAGCGCG
>JBDSYO010000557.1:0-5401 GCA_039925625.1 Lapillicoccus sp.
GGTGGTCGTGGTAGCTGCGAAAACGCCCGCCTCGCAACGGTTTCGGTGTGATGCGCAACCCGTCCTCGGTCTCGGTGACGGCTCCGCCGAGCCGGTTCAGCTCGGAAGCCAGGGCGGCGATGCGGTCGGTCTCGTGACCGCGGATATGGGCGACGCCGCGGATCCACGACGGGGAGTCGGCGAGCGCCGCGAGCGCGGCGACGACCGGGGTCAGCTCGCTGGCGTCGTGCAGGTCGACGTCGATGCCCTCGATGCCGCCCGTGCCGGCGACGACCAGGCCGTTGCGCTCCAGGGAGACGTCGGCGCCCATGGCGTCGAGGATGTCGCGCAGCGCGTCGCCGGCCTGGGTGGTGTGCTGCGGCCAGTCGGGCACGCGCACTCGCCCTCCGGTCACCAGCGCGGCCGCGAGGAACGGGCCGGCGTTGGACAGGTCGGGCTCGATGAGCACGTCGAGCGGGCTGATCTCGCTGGGCTCGACCCGCCACGTGTTGGGCTAGCCGTCGTCGACGACCACTCCGGCGTCGCGCAGCGTCTCGACGGTCATGGCGATGTGGGGCTCGCTGGGCACGGGCTTGCCGTCGTGGTGGATCGTCACTCCCTCGTCGTAACGGGCGCCGGCGAGCAGCAGCGCCGAGATGAACTGCGACGACTGCGACGCGTCGAGGGTGACGTCGCCGCCGCGGACGGAGCCGTGACCGTCCACGGCGAACGGCAGGGTGCCCGTGCCGTGGTCGTCGAGCCGGACCCCCAGCGTCCTCAGCGCGTCGAGCACCGGGCCCATCGGGCGGACCCGCGCCTGCGGGTCGCCGTCGAACTCCACCGGGCCGTCCGCGAGCGCCGCGACCGGCGGGAGGAAACGCATGACCGTGCCGGCCAGGCCCACGTCGACCCGGGTACCGCCCCTCAGCGGAGCCGGACGGACCAGCCAGTCGACCCGGTCGTCCCCGGAGGCCGCGGAGACACCCGAGACACCGGAGACACCGGAGACACCGGAGCCCGATCGGGCGTCGGCGGGGACGTCCTCGATCTCCACGCCCAGGGCGCGCAGCGCCTGGGCCATGAGCAGGGTGTCGCGCGACCGCAGCGGCTGGCGCAGGCGCGACCAGTCGCCGGCGAGGGCGGCGAGCACGAGGAACCGGTTGGTGAGGGACTTGCTGCCCGGCAGGGCGACGGTCGCGTCGACCGGGGCGTCCGGCGTCGGCGCGGGCCAGTCACCCGCATCGCCGGGGTCGGGGGCGGTCCCGGGCTCAGGCGTACGGGACTTCTTGGAGGTCCTCGGCATGACCGCTGCTCAGCCGAGGGCGTCCTGGACCTTCAGCTGGGCGCCCCGCCGGGCCAGGCGCGCCTCACGACCGCTGGTGTGCAGGGCATGCCGGGTCTCGCGAGCGGCTACGCCGGCGAGGTTCTGGGCCCGCCAGACCAGGCCGGGCTTGCCGGCGGTGTCGACGACCGCGAGCAGCACGCCGCCGAGGACGCCGGTGTTCTTGAGGAACTGGATCCGCTGCGCCTTGCGCTTGGCGGGGTCCTCCTCCTTCCAGAACGCGTGCCCGGCGAGCGTGGTCGGGACGAGCGAGGAGGCGATGAGCCCCGCGCCGACCCGGGGCAGGAACCCGGAGGCCAGCATGGCGCCGCCCGTGATCTGGGCCACCGCGTTGGCGCGTACGAGCATGACCTTGTCGTCGGGCAGGCCGAGCATCGGTACGAGCTTGTCGAGCAGCGGCGAGGAGCGCTCGGCCAGCGGAGCCGGGTGCCGCAGCGCGTCGAACCCCTGCACGACGAAGAGGGCGGCGAGCATGGGACGGGCGACGCGGCGGACGAGACTCATGGAGGGCGGGTCCTTCGATGCGGGTCGGGGAGGCGGGTGGTGGGACCACCGTAGTTCCTCCACCCGATCCGGGGAGGTCCGAGCAGATGCGAGCCCCATGACCACGGCGCCCGCCCCCTACCCTGGCTCCCATGTGTGGTCGGTATGCCGCGACGAAGCACCAGGGCGACCTGGTCGAGGAGCTCGAGGTCGAGCTCGACGCGACCGGGCAGCCCACCCGGTCGGTCATGGCGCACGCGCAGCACCCACCGCCGGGCGACCCCGACTGGAACCTGGCGCCCACCAAGCAGGCCCCCGTGGCGCTCACCCGGGCGCCCCGCGGCACGGAGGACCCGCCGGTGCGTCAGCTGCGCCTCGTCACCTGGGGCCTCGTGCCGAGCTGGGCCAAGGACGTCAAGGTCGGCAACCGGATGATCAACGCCCGCGCCGACTCGGTCCTGGAGAAGCCGGCGTTCAAGCGGGCCGCGGCCTCGCGGCGGTGTCTCGTCCCTGCCGACGGCTGGTACGAGTGGCAGGTGTCGCCGACCGAGGTCGATGCGAAGGGCAAGCCGCGCAAGCAGCCGTTCTACACGCACCGGGCCGACGGGAGGCTGCTGGCCTTCGCCGGCCTGTACGAGTTCTGGCGCGACAAGAAGGTGGAGGACCCCGACGACCCGCGGGCGTGGCTCACCTCCTTCACCATCATCACGACCGACGCCGAGCCGGGTCTCGACCGCATCCACGACCGGCAGCCCCTCGTCCTCGAACGCGACGACTGGGCCGCCTGGCTCGACCCGGGCACCGACTCGGACCAGGTCGCCGCGCTCCTCGCCTTCGAGCAGCCCGGCCGCTTCGACGCGTACCCGATCGGTACCGAGGTCAACAACACGCGCAACAACGGTCCCGACCTGCTGCTGCCCCTGGGCAAGGACGAGCTGCACGGGGTCGTCGACCTCGTCACCGGTGAGGTCGTCGGCGCGCGGTGACGACCGGGGTGCCGGCGCCGCCGGCCGTCGTCGCGGTCGAGACCCCGGGTGGGCCGGCCCGGGTGCACGTGCGGCGCCCGAGGGGTGCGCGGGGCGTCGTCGTCGTCGGCCACGGCGCCGGCGGCGGGCTGCGCTCGGTCGACCTCACGGCGGCGGTGACGCTGCTCGAGGCCGAGGGCTGGGCCACCGCCCTGGTGGAGCAGCCGTGGCTGGTCGCCGGTCGCCGGGTCGCGGGTCCACCGGCCAGCCTCGACGCGGCCTGGGTGCCGGTCGTGCAGGCGCTGCGGCGACGGGGCGGCGCGCTGGCCACCGTGCGCGGACCGCTCGTGCTCGCGGGCCGCAGCGCCGGCGCCCGGGTCGCGTGCCGCACGGCCGCGACGCTACGGGCCGACGCCGTGCTCTGCCTGTCGTTCCCGCTGCACCTGCCGGGGTACGCCGGTCGCCCGGAGAAGTCCCGGGCGCCGGAGCTGCGGCTCGTCACCGACACCGGGCTGCCGGTCGCCGCCGTGCAGGGGGAGAACGACCCGTTCGGCACGCCGGAGGAGCTCGCGCCGTATCTACCGCCGGGCCGGCTCTACCCGGTGCGCGGCACGCATACCGTCCCGCGGGGCAGCGCCGCGGCCGTCGCGGCCGCCGTGCTCCACTTCACCACCCCGCTGCGCGGCTGAGCCGGGCGCCGACGCGGTCCGCCTGGCCCCCGCGCCGACAGCTCAGCACGTGCGGAGATGTTGGCGGGACGAAACCGACACACCCGCATACTTCTCAGCACGTGCGGAGAAGTATGCGCGGGGCGCCCGCGGCGCCGGCGGGAATGGGGTTCCCGGCCAGGGCGTTGACGAACGCGTGCTCATGCTCACCGATCCCGCCGTCGGCGGCCCGATCAGCCCGGGAGCCCCGGCCCTCGCCCCGCGACTACGCTGGGGCTCGATGACCGACGAGAGCAGGGTGGACGAGACGGACGCGGTGCAGGCTGAGGTCGACCCCGTCGTCGACGACGCCACGGTCGACGTGGCGAGCGAGACGACGCCGCAGCGCCGGGCGCGGTTCGAGCGCGAGGCCATGCCGCTGCTGGACCAGATGTACTCCGCGGCGCTGCGCACGACCCGCAACCCCACCGACGCCGAGGACCTCGTCCAGGAGACCTACGCCAAGGCGTACGCCGCGTTCCACCAGTACCGCCCGGGGACCAACCTCAAGGCGTGGATGTACCGCATCCTCACCAACACCTACATCAACAGCTACCGCAAGAAGCAGCGCGAACCCCTGCAGTCCGATGCCGCGGAGGTCGAGGACTACCAGCTGCACCGCGCGGAGTCGCACAGCTCGGCGGGTCTGCGCTCGGCCGAGGACGTCGCCCTGGAGCACCTGCCCGACAGCGACGTGAAGCGGGCGCTGCTCGAGATCCCCGAGGAGTTCCGCCTCGCGGTCTACTTCGCCGACGTCGAGGGCTACGCCTACAAGGAGATCGCCGAGATCATGGGCACGCCCATCGGCACCGTGATGTCGCGGCTGCACCGCGGCCGCCGCCAACTGCGGGAGCTGCTCAGCGGGTATGCCGCGGGCCGCGGCTTCTCGGCCGCCGGCCACCGTTCCTCCGACGAAGGAGCAGGCTCATGAGCTGGTCCGACTCCCCCCTGTCCGGCGCGTCCGACGTCGCCGCCACGCCGCGGCCCGTCATCACCGACTGCTCGGAGACCGTGCTGAGGATCTTCGAGTTCCTCGACGGTGAGATGGGTCCGTCGGACTGCGCGCGCATCCAGGCCCACCTCGACGAGTGCGGCCCGTGCCTGCGCGAGTACGAGCTCGACCAGACACTGAAGATGGTCGTCAAGCGGTCCTGCGGATCGGAGGCCGCGCCCGTGGAGCTGCGGATGACGATCCTGCGCCGACTGACCATGGTCCACCTGGAGATCGGCGACTAGCCGCACCGACCGAACGCCGACCGACGACGATGGCCCGGCCCCCTCGAGGGGACCGGGCCATCGTCGTCTGACGAGACGTGGAGGTCAGGCGTTGGGCTTGCGGCCGTGGTTGGCCGACTTGTTCTTGCGGGTGCGACGCTTGCGGGAGCGCTTGCTCATGGGGGTCACCTTTCCGGGGACGGGCGGGGCGCGGGGCGAGCGTAAGGGGTGGGCGACATCGTCGCCGGCACAGCGGGCCACCAGCTCGTCGACCGCTGGGACGGGCCTATCGTCCCACACCTGATGACGGCGGAACTCCGGCATCGAAAAGTGCAATCCCCCACGCGTGGCGGTTCACCGCCAGAAGTTCCAAATCTTGGCAAAGTATGGCACCTGGACGGACGCTCCGACCCCGGCGGGACCGAGGGTATGTGACGCTGATGAACGCGCTTCCCCCAGCGCAACGTCGCAGGTCAGCGGCGTAACAGCCCGTGCCGCATCCGGAGCGGCGAAAGGACGTCAACCGTCATGAAGACGCTCGCCAAGGTTCTCGAGACCATGCTCTCCAAGCCCGCCACCCCCACGTGGACCACCGACGGTCCCGCGCTGCCCCCGCAGGTCGGCCCGACCCAGGGTTGGGGCTGGGGTCCGTGATCCGCGGCTGAGGCTTACCGTAGGTCCATGACGGAGCGGCAGGCCGGGCCCTCGCC
>JBDSYO010000558.1:0-3570 GCA_039925625.1 Lapillicoccus sp.
CCGAGGGGTAGCGGAACGACACGTGGTCGACGTCGATGCCGAGCGGACCGTCGGGCAGGCGGCGCGCGTCGGCCTTCTCCATGACCAGGGGCTGGAGGTCGAGCACCTCGAAGACGCGCTCGAACGAGACGAGCGCCGTCATGATGTCGACCCGCACGTTGGAGATCGCCGTGAGCGGCGCGTACAGCCGGGAGAGCAGGGCGGCGAGGGCCAGCAGCGTGCCCACCGTGAGGGTGCCGTTGACCGCCATGACCCCCCCGAAGCCGTAGACCATCGCTGTGGCCAGCGCGGCGACGAGGCCGAGGGCGACCATGAAGACCGTGCGGTTCAGGGCGATGCGCACCCCGGCGTCACGCACCCGGGCGGCCCGGTCGGCGTACTCGACGTCCTCGCGCGACGGGTTGCCGAACAGCTTGACGAGCAGGGCGCCGGCGACGTTGAACCGCTCGGTCAGGCGGCTGCCCATGTCGGCGTTGAGGTTCATCTGCAGCGTGGACAGGCCTGCGAGCCGCCGCCCCATGATCCGCGCCGGCAGGATGAAGAACGGCACGAGGACGAGCGCTCCGAGGGTCAGCTGCCACGACAGGGTGGCCATCGCGGCGACGATGAGCATCAGCGAGACGGCGTTGCTGACGACACTGGAAAGCACGGACGTGAACGCCGCCTGGGCCCCGATGACGTCGGAGTTGAGGCGGCTGACCAGCGATCCGGTCTGCGCGCGCGTGAAGAACGCGATGGGCTGGCGCAACACGTGGGAGAAGACCTCGGTGCGCAGGTCGTAGATCAGGCCCTCGCCGATGCGGGATGAGTACCACCGTTGCAGCAGCGTGAGCCCGGCGTCGACGACGGCCAGCACGGCGACCACGACCGACAAGCGGATGACGACCCCGGGGTCCTTGGGGGTGACGCCCTCGTCGACAAGGTTCTTCAGCAGCAGCGGCACGGCCACCATGACGAACGCGTCGACGACGACGATGACGAGGAAGACGACGATCGGGCGCAGGAACGGCCGCGCGTAGGACAGGACCCGGCGGGTCGTCCCCGGGGTCAGCTCACGGCCCACGACGTCGGAGTCGCGGGTCATCGTGCGCATCACCATCCAGCCCGACATGCTCACGCCTGCACCACCTCCGTCGGCTCGCTCAACGCCCGTTCCAAGGACGGTATTCCGCCCCACCGACAGGCCGGCGCCCGGCCCCGTGCGCGCTAGCTCCCGGCCCCTCGGGCCAGGGCGCCCAGCAGCCGGCTCTGGGCCGCCCGCTCCGCCGCCAGCTGGTCGGCCGCCGACGCGCCGACCGCGCTGCGCAGCAACGGCTTCAGCTCGCTCAGGGCGTTGGCCGGAGCGGCGAGGAGCGCCGCCACGAGGTCCTCGGCGGCCTGGTCGAGCTCGGCCGCCGGGACGGCCGCGGACGCCAGACCGATGTGGACCGCCTCGCGCGCGCCGACGAACCGGCCGGTCGCGCAGATCTCGAGTGCCCGGGCGTACCCCACCAGCCCGACCAGGGGTCCGGTCCCACCGAGGTCGGGCACCAGGCCAAGGCTCGTCTCCCGCATGGCCAGCTGCGCGTCGTCGGCGAGCAGCCGCAGGTCGGCGGCCAGGGCGAGCTGGAACCCCGCGCCGATGGCGTGCCCCTGGACGACCGCCACGACGACCGCCCGGAGGTCGCGCCAGACCGTGAACCCCCGCTGGAACCCGGCGATCGAGGCGTCGAGGTCCGCAGACTCGGCGGCGAGCCGCAGGAGGTCGGGTTCATGGGGCAAGCCGCCGGGCGCGAGCATCCGCCGGTGCAGCCCGGCGCTGAACGACGCGCCCTCCCCGCGAAGGACGACGACCCGGACGTCTGCGGAGACCGACTCCCCCACCCGCGCAAGAGCGGTCCAGAGCGACGGCACCTGGGCGTTGCGCTCGGCGGCGTTGGCCAGGGTGACCGTGAGGACCGGGCCCTCCTGCGCCACGCGGAGCCAGGGGTGGGCCGCGTCGTCCGTCATGGCCGCAGGCTATCCGGACGCGAGCGTCGCCTCGGCCCGGGCGACGACGAGCCGGGCCAGCGCCTCCGTCTCGCCGAGGGTGCCTGGCACGACCACGGCACCCACCGCCTGCGCCTGCTCCGCCATCCGGTCGCGCAGCACGCCCGCGGCCACCATGTAGGTCACGACGAGCACGCGCTCGCACCCGTCCTCGCGCAGCCGGGTCACGACGGTGGCGATGTCGTCACCACCGGCCAGCGCCGCGACCGTCCAAGGCCCCCAGCCTGTGCGGCCCGCCAAGGCCGCGTCGCCGATCGCCGTGATCGCGTCGCGGTCGGACGACCCGCCGGCGAACAGCACGACGCCGGTATGCGGGTCGGGCTCCAGGCCCGCCCGGGCCACGAGCTCCTCGGCCGCCGCGAACAGCAGCCGGTCGGGGCCGAGGGCCGCGGCGACCGGGAAGACGCCCCGGCCGGCCGCGTTCATCGCGGCGGCGGCCGCCGGCACGTCGTGCTTGACGTGGTAGGCCGTGGTGAGGAGCAGGGGAACGAGCACCCCGCCGTCGAGCCGGGCCGCGACGTCGGGGGCCGACGGCGGGTGGTGGTCGAGATAGGCCGCGTGCACCTGGCCCGGCCAGCGCAGCCGCACCTGCTCGGCGACCGCCTCGACCCCCTTGGCGTGCCGGGGGTCGGGCGAGCCGTGGGCCAGCAGGACGATGCTCGGGGCTGCGGCGGCGAGCAGGTCGGGCGGGACGAGGTCGCCGACCCGCTCGCGGACGCGGACCACCTCTCCGACGACCACGACGGCCGGGGAGCGCACGCCCTCCCGCTCGGCCGTCTCCGCCGCTTCGGCCAGGGTGGTCACGATGGTGCGCTGCGCGGGGGTCCAGCCGTTCTCGACGATGGCCACCGGCGTCGTAGGCGGGCGCCCGGACGCGACGAGCCGCTGCGCGGTGTCGGCGAGGGCGGTCACTCCCATGAGCAGGACCACCGTGGAGGTGACCGGTGCCTCGCGCAGGGCGTCGAGGGCGGGGCCGGCCCCGTCGTGGGCGGAGGCGACGACGAACGACGCGGTGATCCCTCGGTGCGTCACGGGGATGCCGGCGGCCGCCGGCACCGAGACGGCCGAGGTGACGCCGGGCACGACCTCGACCGGCACGCCGTGGGCGGCGCAGTGGAGTGCCTCCTCCCCGCCGCGGCCCAGGACGAACGGGTCGCCGCCCTTGAGCCGCACGACGTCCCGGCCGGCCAGGGCGTGCTCGACGAGGATCTCGTTGATGCGGCTCTGCTGGATCGGGTGGTGTCCGGGCGTCTTGCCGACGTCGACGATCTCGACGTCGGGGCTCACGCCGTCGAGCAGGTCGCGGGGGCCGAGGCGGTCGGTGACGACGACGTCGGCCGCCGCCAGCAGCTGACGCCCGCGCACCGTGATGAGGCCGGGGTGCCCAGGGCCTCCGCCGACGAGGGCGACCCGGCCGACCCGGCCTCCCGTCGCGTCGGCCGCCGGCGGCCGGTGGCGGCGGACAGGCAGGAGGCCGCTGTCGAGACCAGCCAGCACGGCGTCGCGCACCGCGGCGGCCCGGCGCGGGTCGCCCCCGCCGCT
>JBDSYO010000559.1:0-5971 GCA_039925625.1 Lapillicoccus sp.
TGGCGACCAGCGCCTGAAGCCGGGGCAGGTCCGCCCCCACGAGCTCGGCCGGCACCACGAGCAAGGTGCCCTTGCGGCTGACCAGCCGCACCACCTCCCCGTGGGGCGTCACCGAGGCCCACGACGCGTACGGGCTCACCACCGTCGCCACCGCGTGACGCACGGCCAGGTGGGTGTCGCCCAGCCCGAGTCCCAGGGTGAAGCCCGCCGGGGCCATCGCCTGCGCCGCCCGCCGCGCGCGGAGCGCCAGGACGGCAGGCCCGGCGACGAGGCAGGCGGTGATGATGGCGGCCGTGACCGGCTGGTGCACCACGAACCACAGGACGACGGCCGCGACGGCCGCGAGGGCGGCCTGCACGATGACCACACGAGATCGCCACCAGGAGAAGAGGATCGCCCGAGCCAGGAGCGGGGCGGTGTCGTCGCGCGACAGCCTGACGTGGGTCAGTGGCACCCGGGGGTCGACCTCACCCGTGGGCGCACGGGAGGGGTCCGGGGAGGACGATGTGGTCACGAGGGGCTTCCCTTGCGTGTGGGCCCGGGCTGGCGACCGAGACGTCCGATGTCAGCCGCCACTCTCGTCGTGGACCTCGGTCCGCGGGCCGGAACGGGCGCGGGGCGAGCTGAACGGACGAGGCGGGCCCCGTCGAGGGCCTGGGTCGAACGAGTCAGTCGAGCGGGCCGCCCGCGACGTAGATGACCTGGCCGTTGACGAATCCGGCCTCGTCGCTCGTCAGGAACGAGATCACCGCGGCGATGTCGTCGGGCTGGCCCACCCGCTGCACGGGGATGGCCTTGGCCGAGTGGGCGATGAAGTCCTCGAAGGAGACGCCCATCCGCTCGGCGGTCGCCTTGGTCATCTCCGTCTGGATGAAGCCGGGCGCCACGGCGTTGGCGGTGACGCCGAACTTCCCCAGCTCGATCGCCAGGGTCTTCGTGAACCCCTGCAGGCCGGCCTTGGCGGCGGAGTAGTTCGCCTGTCCGCGGTTGCCCTGGGCCGAGCTCGAGGAAAGGTTCACGACGCGGCCGAACGTCTCGGCGGTCATGTGGGCCTGCACGGCTCGGGTCATGAGGAACGCGCCGCGCAGGTGGACGCCCATGACGGAGTCCCAGTCGTCCTCGGTCATCTTGAAGATGAGGTTGTCGCGGGTGATGCCGGCGTTGTTGACGAGGATCGTCGGCGCGCCCAGGGCATCGGTCACCTGGGCGACGGCCGACGCGACCTGGTCGGCGTTCGCCACGTCGACGCCCACCCCGAGGGCCTGCCCGCCGGCGTCGGTGATGGCCGACACCGTCTCGGCGCACGCGGAGGCGTCGAGGTCGAGGACTCCCACGCGGTGCCCGTCGGCGGCCAGCCGCTTGGCGGTGGCGGCTCCGATGCCCCGGGCGGCTCCGGTGACGATGGCGGTACGGGGCGTGGTGGCCATGGCGACTCCTGCGGCGTGAGGGACGGCGGTATGCCGCGGTGACCGGCCGAGTCTGTCACGCGCCGGCAGGGCGCCGGTGGGTGGAGCGCGGGTGGGGCGGGTCTCAGGTCACGGCGCCGGCGACCACCCGGGCCAGCTCGGCCCGGGTCGGTCCGTCGGAGTACGGCGGGCGCCACCCACCCGCGTAGACCGCACGGGCGTACGGCTCGACGGCCTGGAGGGAGGTGGGGAGCGCCAGCATGGCGACGTAGGGACCGATCACCGGTTGGATCCGCGGGTCGACGGCGGCGGCCTCCATGATGAGGTTGCTCGGGATCGGCCCGGACGGGTCGATGTCCTCGCCGGCCCACCGCCGCCGGAGGGACTCGTCCATGACGCCGTGGTCCTCGACCCACGGGCGCATCATCGCCTCGGTCCAGGTGTCGAACGCCTCTCCCACCGCGACGAGGTCCGCCGGCTGCGGGGTGTCGCTGGGGTCGGTGTGCACCTCGAGGAGACGGAGCAGCTCGTCGACCTGGAGCATCGTCGTGGCGAGACCGCGGCCGAAGTTCGGTGTGGTCGTGCAGACCGCGTCGCCGACGAAGACGAGGCCGGGTAGGGCGAGCGAGCCGTCCGGTCCGCGCTGGCTGCGGTAGGCGTTGAGCATCGTGCCCCCGGGCAGGACCGAAGTGATGGGGCGCGAGCGGTCGGGATGGGTCCAGTCGCTCAGTCCCGGGATCGCCCGGGCCGCGGCGTCGAAGCCGCTCTCGAACCGCAGGTCGACCAGGTCGCGGCGGTCGCTCGGGCGCACCAGGAGCACCGAGAAGATCCCGCGCTCGTGCGTGAAGATCAGGCACTGGTACCCGTCGAAGTTGCCCTGCCACGCCAGCGGGTTCACGAGAGGCCCCGGGCCGGCTCCTGGGTGCAGCTGGTACTGCCGGTCCACGTACGCGATCCCGCACACGCCGCCGGCCGACTGTGGGGCCCGCAGGCCCCGGCTCACCCGTCCGGCCCGTCCGGACGCGTCGACGACGAGGTCGGCGTCGACGGCGATGCCGTCCACGACGACACCGGCCGCGCGGGCCCCGGCACCGGCTCCGTCCACCCGCACCGCGTCCACGTGCCCACGCCGGAGGTCGATACCGGGGTACTGCTCGACCTCGGCGCGCAGGGCGGCCTCGAACGTGCTGCGCCGGCAGCGCAGGCCGGCGGGCAGCACGCCGCCTCCCGGCAGCGGGATCGTCACCGGTTCGGCGCCCGCGGCGAGCAGCCGCGCCATGGCCCCCGGCGCTTCGCGCTGCGCGGTGCTCACGACCTGGGGCCGGATGGCGTGCGCGTGGTGGAACTGCATGACGCCCTTGCGGGGCCAGACGCCCTGCTCCGGAGGGCCGGGGTCGCGGTCGAACAGCGTCACCGTGGCCCCACGCCGCGCCAGCCCGGCGCCGAGCATCAGCCCCGCCGGACCCGCCCCGATGACGGCCACCCGCACGCGACCACTGTGACAGGGCGGTCGCGAGGTGACCAGTCGTTTCAGAGCAGGTGGACCTTGGGGCTGCGCTGGTCGACGTCGACGACGATCGACCCGAACTTCACGTCCATCCGGTCGGCCGACATCCCGATGACCCGGCCCATCCCGTGCCGGTCGTGGATCACGCGGCAGTCGACCTCGTAGGTGTCGTACACCGGCTCCGGCTGGTCCCTGAACGGGCTCGTGGACGGGCGGGCGCGGGGATGTGAGGGACGAGGGGGCATTGTTCTAGTGTCGCCCCTTACCCCCCTGGAGCGACAGCCTGCCTGCTCACGGTACCCCTTGGGGGTATACCCGGTGTGGGTACGTGTGGAGTGCGGCGGGAGACCCGGTAGAGTGGGAGGGCAGTGGCCCACCCCGTTCTGCCGTGGGCCCGAAACTCATGCTTCGATGCGCCTGTTAGTGCGCCGCGACCCTCGACGGTTCGCGCCGGGCGGAACGCCCCCCTCGCTTCCCTTTTGGAGTACCCCTCTGTGTCCATCGACACGACCTTCGCCGCTCTCGGCGTCCCCTCTGACCTTTCCACCGTCCTCGCCGACCGCGGCATCACCGTTCCCAGCCCGATCCAGGCAGCCACGCTGCCTGACGCGCTCGCCGGCCGCGACGTGCTCGACCGTGGCCACACCGGCTCCGGCAAGACGTACGCGTTCCTCCTGCCCCTCGTGGCCCGCCTCACCGCGGGCCGGGGGCGCAGTGCCCCCCGTCGGCCACGAGCGCTGATCCTGGCCCCCACCCGTGAGCTCGTCACGCAGATCGACACCGCTCTCGCCCCGCTGGCGGCCGTCTCCGGCCTGACCTCGCTCACCGTCTTCGGTGGCGTCGGCCAGAACCCGCAGGTCTCCGGCCTGCGCCGCGGCGTCGACGTGGTCGTGGCCTGTCCCGGCCGCCTCGAGGACCTGATGGCGCAAGGCCATCTCGACCTCGGCGGCGTCCAGGTCACCGTGCTCGACGAGGCCGACCACATGGCCGACCTCGGCTTCCTCCCCGCCGTGCGCCGGATCCTCGAGAAGACGCCGCAGGGCACCCAGCGGCTGATGTTCTCAGCCACCCTGGACGCGGGCGTCGACGTGCTCGTACGCCGCTTCATGTCCAGTCCGGTGACGCACCAGGCCGACTCGGCCCAGTCGCCGGTGTCGACGATGGCCCACCACGTCCTGCACGTCAGCCACGACTCGCGCCTCCCCGTGCTGCTGGACCTCACGGCCGCCCCCGGGCGCAGCGTGGTCTTCACCCGCACCAAACACGGCGCGAAGAAGCTGGCCAAGCAGCTCAACGCCGCCGGCGTCGCGGCCGTCGAGCTGCACGGCAACCTCGGGCAGAGCGCCCGCACCCGCAACATGGACCGGTTCCACGACGGCACCGCCACCACCCTTGTCGCCACCGACATCGCCGCTCGGGGCATCCACGTCGACGACGTCGAGATCGTCATCCACGCCGACCCGCCGGTCGAGCACAAGGCCTACACGCACCGCTCCGGCCGCACCGCCCGTGCCGGCGCCGACGGTCTCGTGGTCACCATCGCCACCGATGACCAGATGGCGGAGGTCCGTGACCTCACCCGCCGGGCCGGCGTCAAGCCCACGACGACGCGCGTCCACGCCACCCACCCGTTACTCCACGAGCTGGCGCCGGGGGAGCGGGTGCTCACCGGCGGCCTGGTCGCCGCCGAGACCGCGGGAGCCGCCGCTGACTCGCGGCGCGGGCCGGCGCCGGGCGGCTCCGGTCGTGGCGGCGGTCGCGGCCCGTCCGGCCGTGGCGCCACCAGCCGTGGGGCCTCCGGTCGTGGCGGCTCGCCGCGCGCAGGGGCGTCCCGCACGGCCGACAGCGGCCGCGGTCGCGCGTCGGGGGCGGCCGACCCGGGCCGGCGCACTCCCCGTAGCGGCTCCGCCTCGGTGTACTCGACGACGACCGGCGGTGCCACCACCGGGTCGACGCGCGCCGGCGACTCCTCCGGCTCGGCCCGCTCGGGTGGGTCCGGCGCCCGGACCGGCGCGTCCCGCTCCGGAAGCGGTGGCGCCGCCGCCTTCTCGGCCGGCACCCGCGCGGGGGCCCGCCGCCGCTAGGACTCCTTGAGGCGGAGCATCCCTTCCTGCGCGACCGACGCGACGAGCCGTCCGTCCGTGCCGAACATCCGCCCGAACGCCAGACCCCGTCCGCCCTGTGCGGACGGGGTCTGCTGCGTGTACAGCGTCCACTCGTCGGCGCGGGGCGTGCGGTGGAACCACATGGCGTGGTCGAGGCTCGCCACGCGAAGGCGGGGGTCGGACCAGGTCAGCCCGTGGCGGCGCAGCACGGGTTCGAGCAGGGAGTAGTCCGAGGCGTACGCGAGGACGGCGGCGTGCAGCAGCGGGTCGTCAGGCAGCGGGCCGAGCGCCCGTAGCCAGACGCTCTGGTGGTCGTCCCGCGGGGCGCTCGAGTCGACCCAGAGGCCCCCGTCGACGTGGCGTAGGTCGATCGGCCGCGTCCGCGCGAAGCCCCGGGCCGCCGGGTGGTCGATCCCCGCGAGCAGCTCGGCCTGGGTCGGCAGGCTCTCGGCGGCCGGAGCCGGCGGCATGGCGTCCTGGTGGTCGAGCCCGCCGGCCGGCTCCTGGAAGGACGCGATCATCGACAGGATCGGCACGCCGTACTGGATCGCCTGCACGCGCCGGGTCGAGAACGAGCGCCCGTCACGGATCCGCTCCACCGCGAACCGGATCGGGTGCCGGTCGTCGCCGGGGCGCACGAAGTAGCCGTGCAGGGAGTGGATCGGGCGTGGCCCGCCGTCGCCCATCTGCTGCACGGTGCGCCCGGCGGCGATGACCGACTGGGCGAGCACCTGCCCGCCGAACACCCGCCCGTGGGGCTGGCGCTGGCTCTGGCCCACGAACACCCGCGCCGCCGACTCGCCGAGGTCCGTCTCGACGTCGCCCTCGACCCCGTCGACCCGGATGTGTGCGTCACCGAGGTCCTGCAGGTCAAGGACGTGCAGCAGCTCGGCGAGCGGGTCGGCGAGCGTCTCGTCGGTCACGACGCGACTGTATGCCGTGCGCTGGCCGCC
>JBDSYO010000560.1:0-4935 GCA_039925625.1 Lapillicoccus sp.
GCTCGGCACTCCGGGCGGCAGCTCCAGCCGGCGACGCCTGATGTATGCCGCGCCGGCCGGATCCACCGGGTCCTCGGGGTCCTCGGGGTCTTCGGGGTTTTCGGGGGCCGCGGGCGGCAGCGACGACACCGGGTTCGACACGGGGTTCGACACGGGCCTGCGCACCGGGCCCGTCTCCATCCGCCCGACCGGACGCGTCGCCGGCATACCGAGCCGGTCCTCGCGGGCCGTGCGCCGGGGGGCGGGAGCCTCCCGGCGGGGCCGAGCGGGTCGGCGCGGCCGGCTCGGACGTCCGGCGGCCGCCGCCCGGCCGACGGCGACGGTGGCCGTCGCCGCGATCCTGGCCGCCCTGGCGGTGACCGGCACGGTCCTCGCCCCGCCCGTCGACGGCCGGTGGGCCCAGGCGGTCGCGGTGCTGCTCATCGGAGTCGGTGTCGTCCTCGCCCAGCTGTCGTCCCCGGCCCGACTCCTCCAGCTGTGCGCGCCGCTCCTCGGCCTGGCCGGCGGCGCCGGGGTCGGGGCCGTGCTGGCGGACGGCCCGGTCGTCCTGACGGTGGGTGGCTGCGCGGGAGCGGCGTTCGTCGCCCTCGCGGGGCGCTCGGGATCGGGCCCCGACCGTCACGTCGCGCGGGTGTGGGTCGCCTTCGCCGCCGCGGTGGGCGGCCTAGGACTGCTCGCCCTCGTCGCCGGGCTGCCCCTGACGGTCGTCGCCGCCGTCGCCCTGGCGGGGGTCGTCCTGCTGGCCCGGGTCGTGCCCGACCTCGTCATCGACGTCGACGACGACGTGCTCCTCGACATCGGGCGGCTCTCCGTGACGAGCTGGTCGCCCCGGGAGGCCCGCCGGCCCCGCCGCCGCGGCTGGCGGATCGACGACGAGGCGGTCGCGTCCGTCGTCGCGGCCGCGAGCGTGGAGCAGGTCGCGACCCTCGTCGGGCTGGCCGTCCTCTCCCTCGGAGCGAGCGCGACCCTCGGAGTGCAGCTGGCGCATCCGGTCGGGCCCGCTCTCCCCGTCTCGCTGCTGCTGGCGGCGTCGGCGGCCGGGCTCACCCTCACCGCCCGGGCCTACCGTCGCCGACGTGACCGCACGCTGCTGCGCGTGGCCGCCCTCGCGCCGGCCGTCGCGCTCGCGGGAGCCGCCCTGCTCCGGGCCGGCACCACCAGCGCGGTCGCCGGTGGCGCAGCCGCCGTCGTGCTCGCCCTCGTGCTGTCGGCGGTCGCCCTGGCCCTGGGGCGCGGCTACCGCTCGCTCTGGGCGAGCCGGCTGGCCGACATCCTCGAGCTCCTGACGCTCGTCGCGGTCCTGCCGCTGGCCCTCTGGGCCGCCGGGCTCGTCGAACGGTCCATGGCCCTCTTCGCCTGACGCTGAGTGCGGGCCGTGGGACGTCGGCGGTGGGGGTGCTCAGCAAGCGGTGAGTATGCGCACTCAAATCCCGTCGCGGGGTCCGATCCGAGGTCGGCGACCCCTTGTCGCGGCAGGCCATCTGGGTATGGTCGGGAGGCCGAACAGGGGACGCACGACCCGCGGGACGCATCGCCCCAGGGCACCACCGCTCGACCACCAGATCCCCCGTCGGGGGCAGCAGAGGAGGGGCTTCATGTCCACCACGCAGCAACGGCAAGGCGCACAGAAGGCGGCCGCCGGCAAGGTCCGCACCAAGGAGGGCGAGTTCCAGCAGCAGCTGAAGACGCTGCTCGGGCAGGCCCAGGGCCTGCGCCCGGAGTACAAGGGTCCCGCCGCCGACGCCTTCTTCGCCCTCGTGGGCAGCTGGCTCGAGGACGCCGAGGCCATCGTCTCCGACATGGAGCACTTCGCCGACAAGCTCGACCAGCAGGAGTCGACCGTCAACGCGTCGCAGGACCAGTCCGCCGCCGGGTTCAGCAAGGCGGCCACGCGGCTCTCCACGTCGGTCAAGTAGTCGGTCAAGTAGTCGGTCACGTGGTCGGTCACGTCGCCGACCGCCGCACGCATCCACCCAGACCCGCATCGCGCACTGACGACAAAGAAGGTAGAGACATGGGAGACCTGATCAAGGTCGGTAAGGGCTCGCTCGAAGGCATGGCCGCCGACATCAAGTCCACGCACGGCCACCTCAAGAGCGGTTTCGAGGACCTCAGCGGCGAGCTGCTGCGCACCCTTCCCGAGTGGGGCGAGGGCACCGAGTCACGCGCGTCGTACGACGCGTTCAAGAAGAAGGTCGACAACCTCTTCACCGAGATGTTCGACGCCGTGGCCAAGATGCCGCCGGTCGTCATCCAGGCTGCTGAAGAGGCGCAGAGCACGGAGAACCGCAACAAGGGCATGTGGGCCGGCTGAGCGGTCGCCGCCGTGCACCGGGACCGCCCGGAGCGCCGGTTCCCCGTTCTCGGGGGACCAGGCGACTCGGGCGGTCCTGCTCGTCCGGCGACAGGGCGCCCGACCAGAGTGTGATCGCTTGACCGCGCTGGGTGCCCATGTGTGAAACTGCTCCAACCTGATGCGGATGAGGAGGGGCTCATGAACATCGCGATGATTCCGGACGCCGTGCTCGCGGCCGCCCGGCAGACGGACGCCAACACCGCCGAGGCGCTGAGGGCCGCTCAGGAGGCGGTGGCCAGCCTCGTCGCCCTCCAGGGCTCCAGCATCTTCGGTGTCTCGCCGGCGGGGAAGTCCACCGACGCGGTCTTCAGCTCGGCCTCCACTGTCATCGACGACCTCATCTCCGAGGTCGACAAGGCGATCACCGTGCTCAACCAGAACCTGCACGCCTCGGTGGACGCCGTGGTCAAGGGGCAGGAGGTCGCGCACGTCGACTACAGCAAGCTGACCCGCGACAACTCCACGACGCTCGACACCATCGACTCGACCGGTATCCGGCCCACCGACTCCACGTACGTGGCCCCGGCCCGGGGCGGGTCCTCGCCCGACGGGTCGGGTGCGGGAGGGACCAGCGCCGGTGGCGGACCGGCCCCGAGCGACGGGTCCGGCGCGGGCGGCACGTCCAGCGGCAGCGCCTGAGCCAGGCCGACGAGAGGACAGCGATGAACTACATCCCCGACAGCGGTAGCGGTGGCGGCCCCTCCGGCGGACCGCACGAGCGGCAGCTCTACACCGCGGTGTCCACCTCGTCGACTGCACAGATCGACGACGCGATGACCCACATCGGCAAGGCCCGCACCAACCTCGACATCGTGACCGCCCAGCTCGACAAGCTCGTGCCGATGCTGCAGGACTCCTGGACCTCCTCCGACGGCCAGGCCGCGGTGAGTTCCACGAAGTCGCTCTCCGAGACGCTGACGACCAAGGCGCAGCAGCTGTCCGACAGCCAGACCGCCCTGTCCACCGCCAAGTCGGCCCTCGACAAAGCGCAGACCTACTGGCTGAACCAGCAGCCTCCGCCCACCGCGCCGACAGCACCGGACTACACCGACGCGTCGTCGCCGACGGACTACCTGCAGCAGCAGAGCCAGTACCAGCAGCAGAGCTCGACCTACAGCTCCACGATGAGCACCCGTGAGAGCAACATGCAGCACCAGTACACGCTGCTGCAGAAGTCGCTCGGCACCGCCGGGACCCAGCTGGCCCAGGCGAACTCGCTGGACATGCCCGACCCCGGGCCCTCAGGTGGGTCCACGGGCGGCACCACGGGCGGCACCTCGGGTGGTACCTCCGGCGGGACGTCGGGGGGTACGGCTGGCGGCGCCCCCGGCGGCTCGTCCGGGGCGCCGGTGTCGGGCGGCTCGTCCGGGGGTTGGGTCTCTGGCCCGGGCAGTACAGGCAACCTGACGCCGACCAACCCCACCAACCCGACGACGACGACGTATCCGCCCTACCAGCCTCCCGTCGTGTCCCCGCCGCCGAACCCCTCGCCCGGCATACACGAGCCCGTCGTCTCTTTCCCGGGCTCCAGCCAGCCACCGGTCACCAGCACGCCGAGCGTCGACGGCTCCCTCGTGGGTACCACGGGCCCGGGCGTCGGCTCGCCGACCGGCGTGGGGTCGTTCACGCCGAACGGCTCCAGCGGCGGGGTCGTCGGCGGAGCGGGTTCCCTGTCCGGTGGGATATCAGGTGGGATGTCAGGGGGCATGGTCGGCGGAGCCGCCGGCCTGCTCGGCGGCGGTCTCGGGATGGCGGCCGGTTCGGTCGGCATGACCGGTGGCCGGGTGTCGGGTGGCCCGATCGCGTTCAGCCAGCAGGGTGTCAACCGCGTGATGGGCGGCCCTGTGCGCGGCGCCGCGGCCGGGGGCGCCGTCCGGGGCGCGGGCGGGTCGAGCCTGCTCGGCACCAACGGCGGCACCTCAGGTCGTGGGGCCACGGGGGCCGGGCGCGGCGCAGCCGCGGGTCGCGGTGGACCCGGCGGCCGGGTCGGAGGAGCCGGCGGCTCGACCGGTTCCGCCGTCGGTGGCCAGGGTGCGGCCGGTACGCGTGGCGCGTCCGCCAAGGGAGGGGCCTCCGGACGGGGCGGCGTCGGCAGCGCCGCCACCGGAGCCGGTGGGCGTGGTGGCACCGGAGCCGGTGGGCGTGGTGGCACCGGAGCGCGCGGGGCCGCTGGAGCCGCCGCGGGGGCCGCCGGAGCCGGAGCGAACGGGACGAGCAGCCGGTCCGGGTCCAGGTCCGGCGGCAAGGGAACCGCCGGCCGCACCGTGGCCGGTCGCGGGGGGTCGTCGGCGCGCGGAGCCGCGGCCGCATCGGGCGCGGCCCGGGGCCGCGACAAGGACCGCAAGGCCGTCGACGACCTCAGCCTGGTGGCCGAGGACCAGTGGCTCGACGACGGTGCGACGACCGACGGCGTGATCCGCTGAGGCGGCTAGAGTCCACCCTGGCGACGAGCGGGCGACCGGCACCGACGCGACGGGCGCCGACCACGGGGAACGCAGGAGAGCAGCACAGGTGAGCACCAGCACGCAGTCGGCCGACCTCGTCCGGCTGACCGTGTCGGCGGGGGACCGCACCATGGA
>JBDSYO010000561.1:0-5464 GCA_039925625.1 Lapillicoccus sp.
GCGTTCACGCCGTTCCCGCTCAACATGGGCGCCCACGAGATCGGCCTCATCTTCTTCGGCTGGGGGCTCTGCCTCGCGTTCACGTCGGTGGTCGTCGCGCCGCGCCTGCAGCGTCGCTTCGGCACCATCCCGACGCTGCTCGTCAACCTCACCCTGCTGTCGGCGTTGCTCGCGGTGATGGCGATCGGCACCGACAGCAAGACCGTGCTCGCCGTATGCGTCATCGTCGCCGGACTGTTCCTCGGCATCAACAACACCCTCGTCACCGAGACGGTCATGAAGGCCGCGCCGGTCGAGCGCGGGGTCGCTTCGGCGGCATACAGCTTCGTGCGGTTCGGCGGCGGCGCCGTCGCCCCGTGGCTGGCCGGCAAGCTCGGCGAGGAGATCAACGTGCACGTCCCGTTCTGGGTCGGCGCCGGCGCGGTGCTGCTCGGTGTGGGGGTGCTCGCCGTCACGCGACCCCACCTGCTCCACATCGACGCCCCCGAGACCGACCGCGAAGAGGCGGAGCAGCGCGAGGCCGTCGCCATCACCGTCGGCGACGCCTGACGCGAGTTTGCTGTCGCGCACGCGGTCGGGATGACAGGCTGGGCGTCGTGCGCCCTATCGTCCAGAGCAAGAAGCTCCAACACGTCCGCTACGACGTCCGGGGGCCGATCCTCGTCGAGGCCCAGCGCCTCGAGGCCGAGGGTCACAAGATCCTCAAGCTCAACATCGGCAACACCGCGCCGTTCGGCTTCGAGGCCCCCGAGCGCATCCTCGTCGACATGGTGCACAACCTCCCCGAGTCGCAGGGCTACAGCGACTCCAAGGGCATCTACTCCGCCCGCACCGCGGTCTCGCAGTACTACCAGTCCAAGGGTCTGACCGACACCGACGTCGAGGACATCTTCATCGGCAACGGCGTCTCCGAGCTCATCTCCATGGTGCTCACCGCCTTCGTCGACGACGGCAACGAGGTGCTGGTCCCCGCGCCGGACTACCCGCTGTGGACCGGGGCGGTCACCCTCGCCGGCGGCAAGGCGGTGCACTACCGCTGCGACGAGGAGAACGACTGGAACCCCGACCTCGCCGACATCGAGTCGAAGATCACCGAGCGCACGTTCGCCCTGGTCATCATCAACCCCAACAACCCGACCGGGGCGGTCTACAGCCAGGAGACGATGAAGGGCCTCGTCGACATCGCCCGCCGGCACCAGCTGGTCCTCATGTCGGACGAGATCTACGAGAAGATCATCTTCGACGCCCGCACCCACCACCACGCGGCCACGTATGCCGGTGACGACGTCCTCTGCCTCACCTTCAGCGGGCTGTCCAAGGCCTACCGCGTCTGCGGCTACCGGTCCGGCTGGGTCATGATCTCCGGCCCCAAGCACCTGGCGACCGACTTCCTCGAGGGCCTGACCCTGCTGGCCAACATGCGGATGTGCGCCAACGTGCCCGGCCAGCACGCGATCCAGACCGCGCTCGGCGGCTACCAGTCGATCAACGAGCTGACCGCTCCCGGCGGCCGGTTCTTCGAGCAGAGCAAGCTGGCGGCGCGGCTGCTCAACGAGATCCCTGGCGTCACCTGCATCGAGCCGGCGGGCGCCCTCTACTGCTTCCCGCGCCTCGACCCCGAGGTGCACCACATCGTCGACGACCAGCGGTTCGTCATCGACCTGCTGCGCGCGAAGAAGATCCTCGTCACGCACGGCACCGGGTTCAACTGGTTCGAGCCCGACCACTTCCGGCTCGTCACGCTGCCCGCGGTCGACGTGCTCGAGGAGGCGGTCGACCGGATCGGCAGCTTCCTGGAGACCTACACACAGGAGTAGCCGTCGCTGGTGTGCGGCTCCCTAGCGGGAGCTGCCCGCCATGACGAGCACGATGCCGACGCCGAAGAGCACGGCGAGCAGCGCCATGAACGCCGTCGCGACGATCCCGAGCACCATGCCGGCCATTGCCAGACCCCGGTTGCTGAAGGTGCGAGGGTCATGGTCGATCTCGCGGATGACCTTCCGCCCGAAGTACCAGCCGAACGGGCCGAGGATGAGCAGTCCCAGGATCGACAGGAGCCCGAGCACGAACGCGAGGGTCGCCTGGGGGTGCTCGACGGCGGGTCCGGGCGGCTGGAACGCGATCCGCCCGTCGGGCGCCGGCGCATACGGCTGGTAGCCCTGGTACGGAGCCTGGGTCGGCGCATACGGCTGCTGCGCGTAGGGCTGCTGCGGGTACGCCTGCTCGGGCGGCCGGGCGTACGGCGGGGCCTGCGGCACCGGCTCCGTGGGCGGAGCGGCGGGACGGTCCTGCGGGTGCGACGGGTCCGAGCTCACCCTCCGAGCCTAACCCGAGGTCGTCGCGCCGCCCCCGGTCCGCCAACAACTCCGCACGTGCTGAGAAGTTGTCGGCCGATGTCCGAAATGTCGGGGAACAACTCATCACGTGCGGAGAAGTGGACGCGGGTCCTCCCGGCTCGCGACGACGACCAGCCACGCGTCCCGGGCCCCTTGGACGTGGTCCAGCGACTCGACGCGCCAGCCGTGCTGCTCCAGCAGGGCGCGCAGCGGGGCGGCGCGCCAGTAGGTGAAGTAGCGGGGCAGGCCGAGATTGTGGTCGCTCCACCCGAACCCGTCGTCCTCCTTGAGCGTCACCGCGAGCAGGCCGCCGGGCGCGACGGCGGCATGCATCCGGTCGAGGACCCCGGCCAGCTCGCCCGGCGTGAGGTGCAGCAGCACGGCGCTCGCCACCACGGCGGCCCACGGCCCCCCGAGGTCATCGGTGAGGACGTCGATCTCCACCGGGTCGAGGCCGCGCTCGCGTTCCTGGGCCAGGAACGCCGACACGGCGTCGGAGGGCTGCAGAGCGAGGCCCCGCTCGAGCAGGTATGCCGCGTCGCGGCCAGTACCGCTGCCCAGCTCGAGCACGGGGGCGCCGGCCGGCAGCCGGGCCACCAGCGCGTCGAGGAACTCCAGATGCCAAGGCGCCGGGGTCTCGGCGAGTCCCTCGCGATAACGGTCGGCGCGTTGTTCGTAGACGGCCAGCGTGGCGGCGTTGGTCCCCCCTCCCGCCGCGTCGAGGAAGGTGAACAGACGGGAGCCGCCGACGGTGGCGTGCTCCGGCCGGGTGACGAGGTCGGCCACGCCCACGGCGGCGAGGCTGTCGGGCACGAGCGCGAAGGCCACCTCCCGGAAGCCGTTCTCGCTCAACCACGTTCGTACAGCCGGCGTCAGGTCCGGTGCCCGGCGGGTGCGGGTCCAGACGACGCGGGCGCCGTCCGCGCAGAGCGCGGGCAGCACGGCGAGGACGTGCTCGACATCGGCGTCGGAGACGTTGCCCAGAACGCCGCAGAGGAGGACGAGGTCGGCCGGCGGCAGAGCGGCATACGCCGCGGGGTCGCCCGCGTCGGCGGTGCGCACCTCGACGCCCGGTAGGCCGGAAGCCACAGTGCGGGCGCGGTCGGCCAGCCCGGGGTCCAGCTCGACGAGGGTGGCCGTGACGCGGTCGGCGTCGGGCCGGGAGGCGAGCGGCTCCAGCAGGTCACGGCCGTCGCCGGCGCAGACGCTGACGACCCGGACCGGTCGCGGTGCCGTCTCGTCGAGCCAGTCGCGGACGAACCCCTGGACGATCCGGAGTCGTCGGGAGAGCGACGAGCCGGGGTCGGCGTAGGCGTCGTGCCAGGTCTGCCAGTGGGTCACGCGACCCCACGGTACGACGAGCGGCTTCGTAGGCTGGGGCCATGAGCAGCGACCGCCCCGCCGAGATGCCGCCCGAGAAGCCGGCCCACCGGCACGTGAGCCTGCGCCGCGACGACACGGGCCAGTACACGGTGACCAACGCGCGCGGCGGCACGCTCAGCCTCGGCCGCGAGGGCGACTTCACTCCGGTGGAGCTTCTGCTGGCCGGGATCGCCGGGTGCACGTCGATCGACGTCGACCACCTCACAGTCCGTCGTGCGGTGCCGGAGTCGTTCGTCGTCGACGTGGACGCGCAGAAGGTGGCCGACGAGCAGGGCAACCACCTCGACGACATCACCGTGACGTTCCGCATCGTCTACCCAGAGGGCGAGGGTGGCGACCGGGCGCGGGCGATCCTGCCCGACATCGTGCGCAAGTCGCACGACCGGCTCTGCACCGTCAGCCGCACCGTCGAGATCGGCACCCCCATCACGACGGTCGTCGACTGAACCCTCTGGTCACTCGAGTCACACCCGTTACACCGGCGTTCGTCGTGTCTGACGCCCGATCCGGGTCCGCCGACCTACCCTCGGCTGCGTGACCTCCCAGGCCGGTGTCGACGTGCTGCCCGACGCCCTGTCCGATGCGCTCCCCATCAACGTCTCCAACACCGTCGCCCGGGTCGTCGAGGACTATCTCGCCGACCTCGAGGCGACCGTCCCGGGCCTCGTCGAGGCTGTCTACCTCACCGGGTCGGTCGCGCTGGGCGACTTCCCCGCCGCGTGGAGCGACATCGACTTCGTCACCGTGCTCTCGGTGCGTCCCGACGACGGGCAACGGATGCTGCTCGCCGACATCCACGAGCGCGCCGCCACCCGCCACCCGCGGCCGCGGCTCGACGGCTACTACCTCACCTGGGACGACCTCGCCGCCCCGCCGAACCGCCGCACCACGCTCGGGCTGCGGGCTCTCGGCGGCCGCGTGCAGCACGGGTCCAACTGGGTGCCGTCGATCCTCACCTGGCACGAGCTGAGCGAGCACGGGCTCCACGTCTACGGACCCGGCCTGGAGGGCCGCACCGTCGCCCGTGACGACGAGATGGTGCGCGCCTGGTGCCTCGACGCGATCGAACGGCAGTGGACGCCCTGGTGGTACCGCAACGCCAACCTGTGGTCGGGCGCGGGGGTCGGCAGCCTCGGCACCTGGTCGCCGGCGTCCGGCGTGCTCGGCGTCACCCGGGTGCACTACATGCTCACCACCGGGCGGGTCACCTCGAAGTGCGGCGCCGGCGAGTGGGCCCTCAGCGTGTGCGAGCCTGAGTGGCGGCGCCTCCTCGAGGAGTGCCTGCGGATCCGCAACCGCCCCACCAAGAAGTCGCTCTACCGCGACCCGTTCGCCCGACGCAAGGATGCCCTCGCCTTCATGGACCTGCTGATGACCGCCGACGAGGAGGCCTTCGGGCTCGACCTCAGCGGGCGCTACCGATGACCGTCCTCGACCCGCAGACCGCGCCGCCCCTGAAGTGGGGCATCCTCGGCCCGGGTGGCATCGCCAACAAGCTCGCCGAGGCGGTCACCGACTTCACCGCCGGCTCCGTCGTCGCCGTGGGCTCGCGCGACCAGAGCCGGGCCGACGAGTTCGCCGCACGACACGGCATACCGAGGGCGTATGCGGGGTATGAGCAGCTCGTCGCCGACGACGAGGTCGAGGCGGTCTACGTCGCCTCGCCCCACTCCGGCCACCGCGAGCACGCCCTGCTGGCCATCGCCGCGGGCAAGCACGTGCTCATCGAGAAAGCGTTGGCCCGC
>JBDSYO010000562.1:0-2597 GCA_039925625.1 Lapillicoccus sp.
TCGCGGCTCTCGCTCAGCATGGGGCGCCAGAAGCGCGACGACCGCCCCATGGGCGTCGCGGTGCGCACCTACTACACCTCACCGCGCCACGACGACGACTACCTCGAGTCGTGGCTGGAGCTGTGGACGCAGGGCCCCGACGGCAACCGGGTGCTGCTGCCCGGTTACGGCTGGGTCTTCGGGGTCGGCGACGGCACGTCCAACGTCGGGCTCGGGATCCTCAACACCAGCAAGGCGTTCGGCAACGTCGACTACAAGGACGTCATGCGCCGCTGGGTCGCGACGATGCCACAGGAGTGGACCTACAGCGACGCGACCATGGTGGGCCCGATCCGGGGCGCCGCGTTGCCGATGGGCTTCAACCGCCAGCCGCACTACCGCGACGGTCTGCTCCTCGTCGGCGACGCCGGGGGCATGGTCAACCCGTTCAACGGCGAGGGCATCGCGTACGCCATGGAGTCCGGCCGGCTGGCCGCAGAGGTCGTCGCCCAGGCTTTCGCGCGCACCGACGACGCCGGCCGCGAGCGGGTGCTCGCGTCGTACCCCAAGGTCATGAAGGACGCGCTCGGCGGCTACTTCACGCTGGGCCGCTGGTTCGCCCGGGCCATCGGCAACCCCGAGGTCATGCGGCTCGCCACGAAGTACGGGCTGCCGCGCACCACCTTGATGCGGTTCCTGCTCAAGGTCATGGCCAACCTCCCCGAGGAGCACGGCGGCCGCGGCGACGACCGGCTCATCCACGCCCTCTCCTCGATCGCCCCCGACGCATGAGCCGCCACGCCCGCGTCCGTGCGGCTGGGTGCTCGTGCCTGTGGCGGGGACCAGCCCCTAGGATGGAGCGGACCTGCGTGCACCACCCGCGCTGCGACGGCCGGAAGAGGGATGCCGGATGACCAACTCGTACGTCCCGCTGTTGTTCCTCCTCGCCCTCGGCTTCGGTTTCGCCCTGCTCTCCGTGGGCACGAGCCTCGTCGTCGGGCCGAAGCGCTACAACCGGGCCAAGATGGAGGCCTACGAGTGCGGGATTCAGCCGACCCCCCACCCTGAGGGCGGCGGCCGGGTGCCGATCAAGTACTACCTCGTGGCGATGCTGTTCATCATCTTCGACGTCGAGAGCATCTTCCTCTACCCGTTCGCGGTGGCCTTCAACTCGCTCGGCCTCTTCGCGCTCGTGGAGATGGTCCTGTTCATCCTCACCGTGTTCGTCGCGTACGCCTATGTCTGGCGCCGCGGCGGGCTCGAGTGGGACTAGCGCGGCACCAGGAAAGACAGACGACATGGGTATCGAAGAGAAGCTCCCCTCCGGGTTCCTGCTGTCCACGGTGGAAGGCCTTGCGGGCTACATGCGCAAGAGCTCGATCTGGCCGGCGACCTTCGGGCTGGCCTGCTGCGCCATCGAGATGATGGCCGTCGGCACCCCCGACTACGACATCGCCCGGTTCGGGATGGAGCGCTTCTCGGCCACCCCCCGCCAGGCCGACCTCATGATCGTCGCGGGCCGCGTGAGCCAGAAGATGGCCCCCGTCCTGCGGCAGGTCTACGACCAGATGCCCAACCCCAAGTGGGTCATCTCGATGGGCGTGTGCGCGAGCTCGGGCGGCATGTTCAACAACTACGCGATCGTCCAGGGCGTCGACCACATCGTGCCGGTCGACGTCTACCTGCCGGGTTGTCCGCCCCGGCCCGAGATGCTGCTCAACGCGATCATCACGCTCCACGAGCAGATCCAGACCATGCCCCTGGGCGTCAACCGCGAGAAGGCGGCCCGGGCGGCCGAGCTGGCGGCGCTCAACGCGACGCCGACGCACGCCATGAAGGGTCTGCTCGCGTGAGCGACCCGACCAGCACCACGGCCAAGGGCGTCGGCGACGACAAGCAGGAGCTCGCGCAGGAGTATGCCGCGAACCTCCCCGCGGCGCCGGGCACTACCCCCGACCCCGTGGTCATCGGCGAGCGGCGGGGCATGTTCGGCGCGTCCAGCGGTCAGGACACGACGGGCTACGGCGGTCTGCGCACCGAGATCCTCCTCCCAGGCGCCTCTCCGCGCCCCTACGGCGGGTACTTCGACCAGGTGGCGGACTCCCTCGAGCGGGCGCTCGTCGGGGGCCAGGCGTCGTGGTCGGAGGCCGTCGAGTGGGTGACGGTCGACCGTGGCGAGATGACCATCCTCGTCCGCCGTGAGCATCTGGTCCCCGTGGCGCGGGCGCTGCGCGACGAACCCGACCTGCGGTTCGAGATCTGCACCGGCGTCTCCGGGGTCCACTACCCCCACGAAACGGGCCGTGAGCTGCACGCGGTCTACCACTTCCTCTCGATCACCAACGGCAGCAAGCGGATCCGGGTCGAGGTGACCTGCCCCGACGACGACCCGCACATCCCGTCGATCGTCGAGATCTACCCCGCGAACGACTGGCACGAGCGGGAGACGTGGGACATGTTCGGCGTCCAGTTCGACGGGCACCCCGCGCTGACCCGCATCCTCATGCCGGACGACTGGCCGGGCCACCCGCAGCGCAAGGACTACCCCCTGGGCGGGATCCCGGTCGAGTACAAGGGCGCGACCATCCCGCCGCCGGACCAGCGCAGGAGCTACAGCT
>JBDSYO010000563.1:0-5888 GCA_039925625.1 Lapillicoccus sp.
GGTGCCGCCGAGCTCGAGGCGTCGTTCGAGGCGGTCGAGCCGGGCGGCGTACCCGCTGGAGCCCGACGCGGCGGGCAGGAGGATCCGGGCGCAGATCAGCTCGAGCTGCATCCGCGGGGCGGTGGCCCCGGTCATCTCGGTGAGGCCGGCGTTGACGATGTCGGCCGCCCGAGAAAGGGCACCGGGGCCGAAGTGCGCCTGCTGGCCGCGCATCCGCTCGAGCTGGTCCTCCGGGACGCCCCGCAGCACGGACGCGGCCCCCTCGGGCACCGCAGCGACGATGATGAGGTCCCGCAGGCGCTCGAGGAGGTCCTCGACGAACCGGCGGGGGTCGTGGCCCGACTCGATGACCTTGTCGATCTGCGTGAAGACGGAGGCCCCGTCACCGGCCGCGAGCGCGTCGATGGTCGCGTCGAGCAGCTCGCCGTCGGTGAACCCGAGCAGGGCCGCCGCGCCCTCGTAGGTGAGGCCCTCGTCGCCCGAGCCGGCGATGAGCTGGTCGAGCACCGACAGCGAGTCACGCACCGACCCGCCCCCCGCCCGGGTGACGAACCCCAGCACACCGGGCGCCACGCGTACCTGCTCCTGCTCGCAGAGGTGCTCCATGTATGCGGTGAGCCGGGCGGGCGGCACGAGGCGGAACGGGTAGTGGTGGGTGCGCGAGCGGATGGTGCCGATGACCTTGTCGGGCTCGGTCGTCGCGAAGACGAACTTCACGTGCTCGGGCGGCTCCTCGACGATCTTGAGCAGCGCGTTGAAGCCCTGCGGCGTCACCATGTGCGCCTCGTCGATGATGTAGACCTTGAACCGGCTCTGAGCCGGGCCGTAGGACGCGCGTTCGCGCAGGTCACGTGCGTCGTCGACCCCACCGTGGGAGGCCGCGTCGATCTCGATGACGTCGACCGTGCCGGGACCGCCCCGCGCGAGGGCCACACACGACTCGCACACCCCGCACGGCTCGGGCGTGGGCCCCTGCTCGCAGTTCAGGCAGCGGGCGAGGATGCGCGCACTTGTCGTCTTCCCACAGCCTCGCGGGCCGCTGAACAGGTAGGCGTGGTTGACCCGGCCCGTACGTAGCGCCTGCATGAGCGGCTCGGTGACGTGCTCCTGGCCGATGACGTCGCGGAAGGACTCCGGTCGGTAGCGGCGGTAGAGCGCGGTGGTCACGTGCGAACCCTAGCCGCGGCTCACGACACCCCGGTATGCCGCGCACAGCCCCTCGCCGCGGCCGGCGGGAACCCGCTGTGGGGACAGACGAAGACACCCCACGTACCTGGAAGAGCCCACCTGCCCTTGCTGCATTCCTGCCCTGGGGGAGTTCAGTGAGGTACCACCACGCGGGGTGTCGGGCTCCAGTGTAGCCACGGCGGGCGGCGGGTCACGCCGCCTGCGGAGACGCCGGCGCCCGCTCGTGATCGCGCACGCCGTTGACGTGGGGCGGGAGCCGCCGCTCGGCCAGGAGGGCCAGCCAGGCGACGACGGCGATGCCGACGACGAGCATGACGATGTAGGCGGTGCCCCACCCGTGACCGATGAGCAGGCCGGCCACGGCCGGGCCGACGACGGAGGCCCCTTGCCACGCCATGCTCGACACGGCGTTGTAGCGCCCCCGAAGGTGGTCGGGCGCGAGGTCGTTGACCATGGCCGGCAGCGTGGGCTGGAACAGGGTCTCGCCGAGCCCGAAGATGCTCGCGCACGCCCCGAAGAGCAGAGCCGCGGCAAGGGTGCCGGGGACGAACCCCGTCGCACCGAGGGCGAGGAACGAGGTGCCCCAGATCGCGCACATGACGACGAGCAGGCGGGTGCGGCGGCGGCCCTCGATGCGCTGGAGGACGAACAGCTGGAGGACGACGATGACGACGGTGTTGGCCGCGAAGGCCAGACCCAGCGCGCGCGTGGAGATGCCGCCGACGTCACGGCCGAACGCCGGGATGCCGGTGTTGAGCTGGCCGTAGCCGACGAAGGAGGCCGTGAAGGTCAGCACGACGATGACCAGGAGCGACCGGTCGCGCAGGATGGCCCGGTAGCCCTGCCGGGCGGGCGGTTCGTCCCGCTGGGCGTCGGGCTCGTCGTCAGGATGGCGTACCCGTCCGGTGACGTGCCGAAGCGGCCCGAGCAGGATGGCGAGGGGGGCCAGGTAGGTGACCGCGTCGACGAGGTAGATCGTCGTGAAGGTCGCCGGGCGGCTCACCTCGACGAAGAGTCCGCCCGCGATGCCCCCGATGCCGATGCCAAGGTTGAGCAGGGTGAAGTTGAGCCCGAAGTAGCGCTGCCGCAGCCCGCTCGGGATGATCACCGCGATGAGGGTGTTGATGGCGGGCCAGATCACCCCGCCCGAGAACACCAGCAGCACGCAGGCCGCCGCGGCGAGTGCCTCGGCGGCGCTGAACGCCATGAGCACGTTGGCGGCGACCTGGAGGAGCAGGGCGCAGACCACGACGACCCGGGCGCCCATGCGGTCGATGAGCGCCCCGATCGGGCCGACGACGAGGAGGCCGACGAGCGCGGGGATCGACAGCAGGAGACCGACGTGGGCCAGCTCGAAGCCGCGGACCTCGTGGAGGTAGACGACGTTGAACGGCATGACCAGGCCGGTGCCGACGAAGTCGACGATGACCGTCGACAGCAGGAGCTTCCCCTCGCGGGGCAGGTCGGACCAGAACGACGCGAGCGAGGGTCGCTTCGTCGGGGCCATCGGGTCAGTCTGCCGCCCGGCGCCGACAGCCCCCAGCGGATTTCAGGGCGGGGCGCGACCTCGGATAGCCTGCCCGGCGGAGGATTCGCATAGTGGCCTAGTGCGCACGCTTGGAAAGCGTGTTGAGTGAAAGCTCTCAGGGGTTCGAATCCCCTATCCTCCGCGCTCACGCCAGCTTTGGCGGGATCCCCTGCACGTTGGTGAAGACGTTGCGGGGGTCGTACGCCGTCTTGACGTCGCGAAGCCGGTCCCAGTTCTGGCCGTAGTAGGCCTTCTCCCAGCCGTCGAGGAAGCGGTTGGGGAAGTTCTGGTAGCTGTTGCCGGGCACGTGCGGGTCGATGACCGAGGTGGCGTCGAGCGTCCAGCCCATCAGCTCGTTGCCCACGGAGCGCGGGTCCTCGTTGCGCCAGACGGGGGTCGGGCGCAGCAGCGTCTTCATCCCGCGGTGCACGTACGCCGTGTCGGTGGGAGCGAACCGGTCGACGACGCTGCCGCCCACCCAGCCGAGGGACCAGATGGCCGCGTTCGACTCCGGAGTACGGATCGGGGCGTTGACCAGCAGCTCCACGAGCCTGGCGTACGCGTCGTGCGGGACGGGTCCGTTCGTGTAGCGCGAGATGTCTCCCCACGAGTGGGCGGTGGCCTCGTCGCTCACGAAGCTGCGGGCCGTGGTCCAGAAGGGCTGGTCGAGGATGGTGGTGGACGTGGCCCCAGGGATCGCTAGGAACGGCGCCAGCAGGTCGCGCAGGTCCTTCTCCGTGCCCAGGTAGTGACCGCGGACCATGACGTCGATGGCCTGGCGAGGCCCGCCGGCGCCCACCGGGGTGGCCTGCGCCACGGACGAGAGGTTGAGCTCCGCCGGGGCCTTCTGCATCGCCGTGTCCACCGCGGTGAGCATCGCCGTCGCCGCGTCGGCGCCGCGCCACGTGATCCTGAAGAACACCGAGTTCGCGCGGGGGATCTTGGCCAGGTCGAAGCTGAAGGAGACGTTGACGCCGAAGTTCCCACCGGCACCGCCGCGCAGCGCCCAGAACAGGTCGGGGTGGTGCTTCGCGTCGACGTCGATGATGTCGCCCGCCGCCGTCACCATCCGCGACGCGGTGAGGTGGTCGCTCGTCAGTCCCGCCCAGTGCATGTGGTAGCCGATGCCCCCACCGAGGGTGAGGCCGCCGAGGGCCACGTAGCCGCAGGTCCCGCCGGGCAGCAACCACGGACCGTTCTCCGCGGCGTTGAAGATGTTGCGGTTCAAGGCGGCGCCGCCCATGACGGCGGTGCCGGCCTTGGCGTCGATCTGCACGCCGTTGAGTCGGCTGACGTCGAGGACGAGGCCCGTCGTGGACGAGAGGCCGGCGTAGCTGTGGCCGCCGCCGCGCACCACGGGGGCGATGCCGTTGTCCTCGCACCATCGGATCACCGTGACCACGTCACGGGCGTCGGCGACCTGGGCGACGACGACTGGCTTGAGGTCGAGGTAGCGTCCGTTGCGCGCGGCGCTCGACGCGTCGTAGGACGGGTCGCCCGGCAGGAACACCGAGCCCCTCATGGCCTTGCGCAGCTTGTCGACGGCCGTTCGCCGCGACCCGGACGCACCTTTTCCGGCAGGGGGCGCGGGAGTGGGGGGACCTCCGGCCGCCTCCGCGGTGGAGGCGCCGGCGAGGCCGGCCCCCGCCATCAGCGCGGCGCCGAGCCCGAGGGCTCCCCGGCGGCTCCACCCCGCCGCCGGACCGGGCTCGGGTGCGGGGGCCTGCTCGTCCGGTGACGGGTTCATGTCGCGACAACCTCCAGTGCTTCCATCATGCCTAGGTCCTCGTGGGAGACGATGTGGCAGTGCTCGACGAACCTCCCGGGGAAGTCGACGAAGTTCGACCGGAACGTGAACGAGCCACCCTTGGCCACGGGCAGCAGCCAGGTGTCGCGCCAGAGCGGGGTCGCCAGCCGCTTCCCGTCGATGGCCACGATCTTGAACGGGTTGACGTGGATGTGGAACGAGTGCAGGTGGCCGGCATCGGAGTCGTTGACGACCGTCCACTCCTCGGCGGTGCCGAGCGTGATCTGGTAGGGCGCCCGGGCCGGGTCGAACGTGTGGTCGTCGATGCCGAAGGAGATGAACTCGCCGCCCGGGTCGCGGTCGACGGTGTAGCGCACCGTTCGTGACCGTGCGACGGGCAGGATCGCAGGGTCGTACGCCGGCAGCGCGGTGGGGAGGGCCATCTCCGGACCGCTGCCGGTGACCACGACGGTGGCCAGGGTGCGCGGCGCGAGCTCGGATGTGTCGGTGATATCCAGGGGCGACGGCTCCGCGTGGAGGTTGGGGTGCTGGCTGGAGCCGGGCTGGACGGTCAGCGCATACGTCCCGGGAGCCCCGGCCTTGACCAGGACCTCGACGCGGTTGGCCGGTGAGAGCTCCACCGCCGGCCCCGTCTCGGGCGCGGCGAGGGTCAGCCCGTCCCAGGCGATCGCGCTCAGCTGGTGCCCGGCGAGGGTGAGGGCGGCCACCTTGCCCTCTGCAGCGTTGACGATGCGCCATCGCTGCACCTCGCCCGGGTGCATGGTGATCGTCGGGTTCATCGTCCCGTTGACGGTCCAGTGGATCTGGGTGCGCGGGAAGAACGCCTGGGCCTTGGTCGGCAGGGGGATCGGGTCCATCAGGGCGTAGTCCTTGCCCAGCTCGATGGCCTGCACGACCATGACGCGCTCCCGTGCCGCCTTGACCTCAGGGACGTCGTCGAGGTCTCCGCGGACGATGATCGCTCCGGCCATCCCGGCCCGCAGCTGTTGGCACACCGCGCCGTGCTGGTGCGGGTGGTACCAGTAGAACCCGGCCGGGTGGTCCTTCGGGATCTCGATCCGGTAGGCGTGCTCCTGGCCGGGCGCGATGCTCACGAAGACGTTGTCGCTCGCCCCGGACGGAGACACGTGCAGCCCGTGGGTGTGAAGGTTGGTGGTCGTCCACTGGTGCGGCCGGTCATGGTGCACCTCGGCGTCGTGGCCCTCGAGCGTGGGGAGACCGTTCTGCAGCTGGACCTCGAGCACGTCTCCGGGCCGCACGTCCCAGGTGCGTCCGGGCACCGCGCCGTCGTAGGTGTAGGTGTGCACCGGCTGGCCGACCCTCAGGTCGACGGTCGCGGTGCGCGCCTGCAGCACCGTCGCGAGCCGGCCGCCGGAGCTGGTCAGGGCCGGCGGGTCGGCGAGC
>JBDSYO010000564.1:0-20598 GCA_039925625.1 Lapillicoccus sp.
GCCGCGGCCGCCGCCCCCACCCCGCCGACGAGCGCCACCCGGCCTCCCACCGAACCGAGAAAGCGCAGCGGTTGCCCCGTCGGCGCCCCTCCCGGCGACGACGATGACCCCGCCGGACGCACCGCCGGACGCACCGCCGGATCCACCGTCGCACCGACCTCGGGTGCCCAGCCCACCGGAGCCATCCCCCGACGCGCCGCCAGGATCTCGGCCGGCTCCTCCCACGCCGGCGCCGCCCCCCGGGACTCCCGTCCAACCCGTCCCTCCGACATCCGATCCCGCTCCTGGCTACCCTTCGCCCACGGTCGCATCCGACCGACCACCGTGAGCATCCGGCCTCGCCGCGACCGCCGCCGCTGCGACCGTTGGCGGGCCCGCTCCAGCGACCTCAGCTGCGTCCGCGACCGGGTCTCGGCGGCTTCGCTGCGCAGCCGCCGCGTCACCGCCGCCCCCGGGTCGGGATGCCGCCCGACCAGGCCCACCGGTTCCGCCGTCGCCGCCCGGTGGACAGCCAGGGCGGCCTCCGCCGCCGAGGGCCGGCAGTCCGGGTCGTCGGCCAGCATCCGGAGGACGACCGGCCACAGCTCGGGACCGACCGCCTCCGTCACCTCGGCGAGGCCGGGTCCGTCGACCGGCTCCCCCGGAAGCCGCCAGTGCAGGTCGCCCACCCAGGAGGGCGGGGTGCGGCCGCCGGTGCGGGCGTACCACAGCAGGGCCCCCATCGACCAGACGTCGCTGGCGGGCGTCGGGGGCCGCCCGGCGAGCACCTCGGGCGCGGTGAATCCCGACGTACCCATCACGTCGGCCGGCCGGCCGTCCTCGACCACCCGGGCGGCCGAGAGGTCGGCCAGCACCGGCCGGCCGTCGCCGTCGAAGAGGACGTTGGCCGGGGCGACGTCCCCGTGCACGACCCCGGCCGCCTCGAGGTCCGCCAGCCCGGTGGCCACCCCGATGAGGGTCGTCACGACCTCACCGAGGGGCAGCGCACCGCGGACGGTGACGACGTCGAGCACGCTGCCTTCGTCGGCCACGTCGAGCACCAGGACCACGCGTCCGTCGTCGAGCTCGAGGCACTCCCGGGCGCGCACGACGTGGCGGCCGAGCACCCGCTGTGACAGCGCGAGCTCACGGGCGCAGGCCCGTAGGACCTCGCTGCGCCGCAGCGGCGGTCGCTCGCCCGCGAAGACCTTGACGGCGACCCGGTCGCCCGACGGGTTCACGCCCGCCCACACCACCGCCGACGAGCCCCGGCCGAGCACCTCCCCCAGCACGTACCCCGGGACCGTGGGCGGGCCGGCATACAGCGGTGGGTGGGGGGTCATCAGGCTCACCCCGCCATCGTGGCCCAGCCGAGCCGAACGCCTCCCGCGTCGTCCACAGGCCCCTTCCGAGCCGTCCGAGCCGTCCGAGCGGTCCAGGTCGGTCAGCCCGCCTGCCGCAGCATGACGAACGACCGGCCGCCCACCCGCCAGTCCTCCACGGCGACGAACCCCGCCCGCGCCGCGAGCTCGACGAGGGCGTGCGCCCCCACCACCGCCCAGGGAACCGCGTGCGAGCGTCGGCCGGACGGCCCGTGCAGGGTGATCGACGTGCGCAGGTCGTGCCGGGCGTCGGTGCTCGTCTCGACCAGGGCGACGGCACCCGGGCGCAGCAGGTCCCGACAGCGGCGCAGCAGCGCCAGGGGGTCACCGCCGATCCCGATGTTGCCGTCGGCGAGCAGCACGGTCCCCCAGCGCCCCTCGGCGGGCAGGCGGTCGTGCACGTCGCGCACCAGCGCCGAAGCACCCCGCCCCCGCGTGTGGTCGACCGCCGTGCGGGAGAGGTCCACGCCCAGGGCCGGTATGCCGCGGCTGGAGAGCGCCTCGACGAACCGGCCCGGCCCGCAGCCGATGTCGAGCACCGGACCCTCGCACCGGGACACGACGACCTCGTCGGCCTCGCTGAGACACATCCAGGCGGACGCGTCGAGCGGACCGGGCCGCATGACCGGCCGGGACGAGGACGTCGGGCCACCGGGGACACCGGGGTCGACCCGTGACGAGGGATGGGTCCCGCCCCCGCCGGTGTCGACCCTGACCTCCACCGCCGCGCCGGCCAGGGCCGCGTCGAAGAGGGTGGTGGGCGAGCAGGGCGAGTCGACGAGCCGCCGGTAGAGGCGCCCGAACCGGCTGACCGGCACCAGTTCGGCGACGGCGGCCGCGTCGTCCGGCCCGTCGATGTCGAGGAAGGCCGGCAGCACGCCGACCGTCAGCCCCAACGTCCGCAGCCGCGCCGCTTGTACGTCCCCCGTGCGTGCGGTCGACATCGGCACCCCGAGGATCGCTCCCCGCACGTGCCGGCGGAACCCGACCGCCCAGTAGCCCCCGTCGTGAGCCGGGCCGAGAACAGCGTCGTGCCCGTTCCAGTCGACGTCCAGGTCGGCGGCCGTGACCTGGGGCGTGTCCATCCCGATGAGCAGGGTGGGCCGGTCCCGAGGCTGGTCGCCGTCGAGCGCGAAGACGTCGGCGAAGACATGCTCCAGCCGCTCGTCGAGGCCGACGCCACGCTGCGGCACGACGACGGCGTCCCGCGGCAGCCAGCCCACCAGCGGGCCGTCCCAGGCCACGACCGTGCGCCGGGGTGCCAGGTCGGCCACCGCGTCGAGGGTGTCGCGCAGCGCCGCGGCGGCCAGCGCTGCCGCCTCGGCGCCACTGAACGTCGGTTGGAGGCGCGTCTTGACCCGCCCCGGCTGCGGCGACTTGGCGAGGACGATGACGGTGTCCGTGGCCACGCTCCCCCCAGACGACCTCATCGCGACAGCACCGCACTCATGTCCCGCACCGTGCGCACGATGCCGAGCGGGGTGCCGGTGACCTTGGAACGACCGGCCCGGTCGGCATACGGCACGTCGACCGACACGACCCGCCAGCCGGCCTCGGCGGCCCGCACGACGGTCTCCACGGGGTAGCCGGACCGGCGGTCCTGCAGCCCCAGCGCGACATAGGCCTCGCGGGGGGCGAGCCGCATCGGGCCGACGTCCTTGAGCCGCAGGCCGGTACGCCGGTTGACCCGGCGGGCGACCTCCCGGTTGGCGAACCTCAGGTGCCGCGGCCAGCTCGACGCGCTCTGCGGTATGCGTCGGCCCACGACGAGCGTGGGGCCCGCGGCCGCGTCGTCCGCCACGTCGAGCAGGCTCCGGAGGTGACCCGGGTCGAGGCTCGCGTCGCAGTCCATGAACGCCACCCAGGGCGCGGTCGCCGCCTCCAACCCCGCGTGACACGCCGCGCCGTAGCCGCGGCGCCGTTCGGTCACCACGGTGGCGCCCCACTGCGCGGCCAGGTCCGGCGACCCGTCGGTCGAGCCGTTGTCGACGACGATGGGCCGCGCCCACGGCGGCATCCGCTCCATCACCCATGGCAGCGCGAGCGCCTCGTCGAGGCACGGCAGCACGACGTCGACGATGCCCTCCGTCCCCGACGCTGCCACTCCCGAACCGTAGTGAGGAAGTCGACGAGCCGCCCGCCGGGACGTATGACGAACGCCTTACGGGGCACGTCGGGCGTACCCGATGGGGTCCGGCCGCGGTCCACCCGCACTACGCTCGCCAGCGTGGTCGCCACCGTGCTCGTCGTCGAGGACGACGCGACGGTGTCCGGGGTGCTGCTGGCCTACCTGACGCGGGCGGGGTTCGACGCCTCGGTCTCCGGTGACGGCCCGACGGCGCTGGCCGACTGGGTGCGGCTGCGCCCGGACGTGGTCATCCTCGACGTCATGCTCCCTGGGATGTCGGGTCTCGACGTCCTGCGGCGCCGCCGTGCCGACGACGACAACGCCGCCGTGCTCATCCTCAGCGCCCTCGGCGACGAGGACGACCGCCTCCTCGGCCTCGACCTCGGGGCCGACGACTACGTCGTCAAGCCGTTCAGCCCTCGCGAGGTCGTGGGCCGGGTGCAGGCCCTCCTGCGCCGCGCGGAGCGGCTCGGTGCGCAGCCGCTGGTCCCCCGCCGCCTCAGAGCCGGCGGGCTCGTGGTCGACCTCGGCGCGCGGCGGGTGTCGCTCGACGGGGTCGAGATCGGCCTCACGCCGCGGGAGCTCGACCTCCTCGGCTACCTCATGGCTCACCCGGGTGAGGCGTTCACCAAGGAACAGCTCATGCACCGGGTCTGGGGATGGGACTTCGGCGACACCTCGACGGTCACGGTGCACGTGCGCCGGCTGCGCGAGAAGGTCGAGGTCGACCCGTCCGACCCTCGCCTCGTGGTCACGGCGCGCGGTGCCGGCTACCGGTTCGACGCCCCGGTGACGCCGGAGGGCTGAGCATCAGGGCGCCAGAGCCGGCAGCCGTGACAGCTCCGAGGTGCGCACGTAGAGGACCGTCGGATGCGCGGGCAGGTCGCTGAGCGGCGCGAAGACCCCGGGCGGGACGAGCGTGTCCGTGACGAGGGTGAACTGGCGGGTCAGGTCGTCGCCGAACATCCCCACGTCCGAGGTGTTGTCGAGGACCACCGCCGAGACGCCGTCGAGGTTCCACGGCAGCACCGCCGACAGCAGCTGGCGACCCCCTCCGCTGCGGTAGATGTCGTAGATCGCGATGGCCGACGCGTGCGTCGGGAGCCCGGCCAGGCGCAGGTAGTAGGGGTGCGTCGGCACGAGCACCCGCCCCGGCAGCCGCTGCAGCGTCGCCACGAACCGGTCACCGGCGGCGCGGTCGGCGGCCGTCGGCAGCACGGTCGGCTGGTAGGCCGCCATCACCCCCGCCTGCACCAGGAACGTCAGGGCCAGGCCGGTCACGACGACGCGGGTCAGGCGCGCCGACCGCAGGAACCACCCCAGCAGGCAGCCCACGACGACGGCCACGCCCGCCTGCGCCGGCATAGAGACGTTCGCGTAGCCGCCCTCGTGGAGACGGGCGGCCCAGGACGTGCCGACCAGCCCGACGACACACGCGAGCAGGTATGCCGCGTCGTCACTCGGGAGCCGGCCTGCCGGCCGGTGGCCTCGGCGCCACCACACGGCGAGACCCACCACCACGACGACCAGGGACACCGAGAACGGCCCGACCAGGTCTCGGGTCCAGAACCCCGTGAACCACTGGTAGTCCCAGGCTTGGCTCGTCAGCTGGTGGACGACGTACCGGGAGTACCACCCGTCCGTCGTGAGGTCGCCGAGCACGGTCGAGCCGACGACGGTCACGCCCAGCATCGCCGTGGCGCTGACGCCGACCGGTCGGCGTCGCACGCCCAGCCAGAGCAGCATCGGGGCAGCGACGATGAGCGTGTTCTGCTTGGTGAGGAAGGCGAGGAACAGGACCCCGCCGAGCACGAGCCCGCCCCGCCAGGTGCGCGTCCGCATACCGGCATAGACCGCCAGCAGCAGCAGGGCCAGCAGCAGCGAGTCGACCCGGGCCGTGTCGAACCACACCCCCGAGACGCGGTAGGTCGCGGCGAACAGGCCGGCCGCGACGAGGCCGGCCACCGTGCGGCCCGTGTGCCGCCGCACGATGAGGGCGACGAGCGCGAAGGCCACGAGGCTGGCGACCAGCGACACCAGCCGCATCGGCAGCAGGCCCACGCCGGTGAGGTGCGCCAGGGCGGCGCAGAGCCAGAAATAGAGGGGCGGGTACGGCCACGGGGTCCACGTGGTAGTAGGGGCGGCGTAGAGGGGCTCCCCGGCGACGACCCGGGCCATCACCTCGACGGTGCTGCCTTCGAAGTAGGTCAGCTCGTAGGGGTAGCCGAGGCGGGGCACGGCGGTGACGAGGTACGCGAGCACCGGGAGGAGGGCGACCGCACCCAGCACCCACGCGGCGGAGGTGCCTCGGCGTCCTTCCTGCCCATGAGGTCCACGGGACCGGGCCGCGGTCGTGGGGTCGGCGGCCATGCTGCGACGGTACCCGTCGACCACCGTGCAACCGGGATGACGGATCCCTTACAGCCCACCGTGCACGACGTCCTGTGGCTCCGGTCGGGCCCCGCCACATTACGCTCCCAGCGTGGCCGCAACGACGACGCGAAGGACCTGACCGTGGGCGACATGATGGTCATCGTCCTGCTCACGGCCGGTGTATGCCTCGCCGCGGCGCTCGTGGGTGCGGTGGCACTGCGCCTGGTGCGCGCCCGGTCGCTGGGCTGGTCGATCGTCGTGGCCGCCCTGGTCCCTCTGCTCGCGGTCACGGCGTCGGTCGTCCTCAACGTGCAGCTGATGTTCATCTCCGCGCATGACTCCACCGCGGTCTCGGTGGCCCTGGGGTGCGCGACCCTCATCGGCGTGCTGCTGTCCTTCTGGCTGGGCCGTTCCATCGCGCAGGGCTCGCGGCACCTGACCACCGCCCTGCGCAGCCTCGGCTCCGGACCTGGTCCCGGCGACCCCCGCCGGCCGGTGAGCGCCGTCGACCGCCAGCCGGGCGAGATCGCGGCCTTCGGGGCGGAGCTGGAGGTGACGCGGGAGCGGCTGGCGACCGCACAGCACCGGGCCAACGCGCTCGAGGACAGTCGGCGCGAGCTCGTCGCCTTCCTGTCCCACGACCTGCGAACCCCCCTGGCGGGTCTGCGCGCCCTGACGGAGGGTCTCGAGGACGGGGTGGTCGAGGACCGTCCGGAGGCGCTGCGCCAGATGCGCCAGACCGTCGACCGGATGACGGGTCTTGTCGGCGACCTCTTCGAGCTGTCCCGCCTGCACTCGGGGGCCCTGGGCCGCCCCCCGTCCCGCGCCATGGTGAGCCTGGTGGAGCTCACCGGTGACGTGACGAGCGAGCTCGTGGCTCACGCCCGTCGCCGGGAGGTGGCCCTCCGTCTCGAGCTGCCGGACGACGACGACCGGCTCGCCGTGCGCGGCAACGGCGACGAGCTGGCGCGGGCGCTGACCAACCTCGTGGGCAACGCCGTGCGCCACACCCCGCCCGGAGGCACGGTCGCCGTGACCGCGGCCCGGGCGGAGGACGGCCGGATCGACGTCGCGGTCACCGACGGGTGCGGCGGGATCGCCGACCGCGACCTGGCCCGCGTCTTCGACGTGGGCTGGCGCGCAACGCCGGAACGCGCCGCCACCGACGCCGGTGCCGGTCTCGGCCTCGCCATCGCCAAGGGCGTCATCGAGGCCCACGCGGGGTCGATCGCGGTCGAGAACGTGCCGGGCGGCTGCCGGTTCGGTGTCGTGCTGCCCCGCGACTCGGTGGGCTAGGACGGCTACGTGCCGGGTGTCGCCAGGTCGGCGACGCCCTTGGCGAGGGGTATGCCGGCCCGCCAGCCCAGGCGGTCGGCGATGCGCGCGCTCGACGCGGTGATGTGTCGCACGTCGCCCAGCCGGTACTCCCCGGTGACGACCGGCTCCGGGCCGCTGCGTGCGGCCGCGAGGGCGCGGGCCATGTCGCCGATGGTGCTGACCACCCCCGAGCCGACGTTGAGCGGGAGGTGCTCCGCGGTGCGGTGTTCGGCGCCGGTGTGCCGCACGGCCGCCACCACGGCGCCGGCGACGTCGTCCACGTGGACGAAGTCGCGACGCTGGCCGCCGTCCTCGAAGACCCGCGGCGGCTCGCCGCGGTCGAGCCGCGACAGAAAGAGTGCCGCCACGCCGGCGTAGGGCGTGTCCCGCGGCATCCCCCGCCCGTACACGTTGTGTAGCCGCAGGGAGACCGCCGCTCCCCCGGTCTCCCGCACCCACGCGGCCGCCAGGTGTTCCTGGGCGACCTTCGTCGCGGCATACGTGTTGCGCGGGTCGAGGCGGGAGTCCTCGTCGACCAGGCCCGGCGTGAGGGGGCGGCCGCAGACGGGGCAGGGTGGCTCGAACTCGCCGCGGTCGAGGGCGACGGTGAGGCGTGGCCCTGGCGGCACCACCCCGTGGTCGGGGCACGTGTAGCGCCCCTCGCCGTAGACGACCATCGAGCTGGCCTGCACGAACCGGTGCACACCGGCCGCCGCACCGGCGCGCAGAACCACGGCGGTGCCGAGGTCGTTGCTGGAGACGTAGTCGTCCATGTCGTCGATGTCGACCCCAAGGCCCACCTTCGCGGCCAGGTGGACGACCGCGTCCACCCCGGTCAGCGCGTCGCGCACCGCGTCCCCGTCGCGGACATCGGCGACGAGGAGCTGCGCATCGAGCCCCGCCAGCCGGCGGCGGGCGGACTCCCCGCCGTCGCGGTGTACGTCGGCGCGCAGGCTGTCCAACACGCGGACGTCGTGACCTGCGCCCGACAGCGCGCGGACCACCGCACCCCCGATGAACCCGGCGCCTCCGGTGACGAGGACCCGGTAGGTCACCGGCTCTCGCCGGGGGTCACGACCTCGACGACCCGTCCACCCGCGGCGCTGGTGCGGGCGGCGTCGATGACGGCCAGCACGTGCACGGCGTCGCGGGGGTCGACCGGCATACCGGCCTGGGGGTCGTCGCTCGTCAGGGCGAGGGCCACCTGGCGGTAGAAGTCGGCCTGGTCGCCCCGTTCGCCGACGACGGGCTCGCGCTCGTCGCCCCGCAGGAGCCAGCCGATGTGGTCGGCGTCGGCGGGCAGGAACTCGGTGAAGGCCGTCTCCTCCATCCCCAGCGCGCCGACGACGAAGGCGGCCTGGGTGCCGAGCAGCCGCACGGAGGGGCCGGGAGCCGCGGCGAGCGAGGTCGACCCCAGATGGGAGACGACGCCGGAGCGGTGACCGCAGCTGAGGAAGGCCGTGTCCTCGGCGGCGGTCGTCACCGACGCGAGCTCGGCGTAGACCGTCTCGACCGGCCCGAAGAGGATGACCGCCTGGTCGACGAGATGGCTGAACAGGTCGAGCAGCACGCCGCCGCCCTCCGTGGGCGGGGCGTTCTCGCGCCACCGGTCCTTCGGCACCGGACGCCAGCGTTCCCAACGCAGCTCGGCTCGCACCACCTCGCCCACTCGCTCCTCGTGCACCACGCGGGTGAGCGTGCGGAACTCCGGGTCGTAGCGGCGGTTCTGGAACACCGTGAGCGGCACCCCGGCCTGGGCGGCCGCGTCCACCGCCTCCAGGGCGGAGGACGCGTCCACACCGAGCGGCTTGTCGACGACGAGCGGGCGCCCCGCATCGACGACCTGCTTGACCTGCTCCACGTGCACGCCCGACGGCGAGGCGAGCACGACGAGGTCGACGTCGGCCCGCAGCAGCGCTTCGAGGTCCGGCACGACCTCGGCCCCCGGCGCGTCCTCGTGCACCTGGGCGGCGCGCACGGGGTTGGCCGTAGCCACGGCCACCAGGTCGAGACCCGCCTCGCGGATCAAGGGGGCGTGGAAGGTCCTTCCGGCTGACCCGTACCCGACCAGCCCGATGCGCGTCATGGGGTCACGCTAGTGCTCGACGGGTCGGACTCGCCCGTGGGCCCGCGGGCGCTCATCCGCAGCGCAGCGGCCTCGTGAGCCCCGGCCCGGCGCAGCCCGAACGGCCACCAGATCCGGTCACCGAGGTCGTAGGCCAGCGCGGGGACGAGCAGGCTGCGGACGACCAACGTGTCGAGCAAGACGCCGAACGCGACGATGAACGCGATCTGCACGAGGAAGAGGATCGGGAGCACGGCGAGCGCCGAGAACGTTGACGCGAGAACGATGCCCGCGCTGGTGATGACCCCGCCGGTGACCGCGAGCCCGACGAGGATGCCCGGACGGGTGCCCCGGATGCGCGACTCCTCGCGGACCCGGGTCATGAGGAAGATCGAGTAGTCGATCCCGAGGGCGACGAGGAAGACGAACCCGTAGAGGGGCGTCGACGGGTCCGACCCCGGGAAGTGGAAGACGTGGTTGAAGACGAGCGCGGCCACGCCGATCGTCGCAGCGAACGACAGCACGTTGGCAGCGACGAGCACCAGAGGGGCCACGAGGGAGCGCAGCAGCAGGAGCAGCACGACGAAGATGACGCCGAGGATCGTCGGGATGATGACCCGCAGGTCGCGTTCGCTCGCCGTGCGGACGTCGAGGTTGACCGCGCTGCTGCCGCCGACGAGCACGTCGGGGCCCACCTGGTCGAGCGCCGTCCGCGCCGCCGAGACCGTGCCCTCGGCGTCGACGCTGTCGGCCGCGGCGACGAGGGTGGCCTGCACGACGACCTTCCCGTCGACGACCTTCGGCGGCTGCCCGGGCACGGTGCCCACGACCGGGTCGCGCAGGCCGTCCACGGTGCTCAGCACCTGCACCACCTGCTGGGCCTTGTCCTGGGGCGCCACCACCTGCAGCGGTGACCCCGAACCCGCCGGGAAGTGCCGGCCGAGGACCTCCTGGCCCGTGACCGAGTCGACCTTCGTCAAGAACAGGTCCGACTGGGTGACGCCCTTGGCGTTCAGGGTGGGCACGAAGGCCGCGAGCGCCGCCAGGACGAGGAAGGTGACGACCCACGTGCGTCGCGGGTGCGCCCCGACCACCCCGGCGACCCGGCCCCAGATCCCGCGCCGACCGACCGAGTCCTCGGCGTGCCGGTGGTCGACCCGAGGTGTACCGGGCCAGAAGATGCGCCGCCCCACGAGCAGGAGCACTGCGGGCAGGAAGGTCAGCGCCGCCACGAAGGCCCCGGCGATCCCGAAAGCGCCCACGGGACCGAGGCCTCTGGTGTTGCCCAGGTCGGAGAGCCGCAGGCACAGCAGGCCGAGGATGACGGTGGCGGCGCTGGCCGCCACCGGCTCGAGGGCGGCGCGCCAGGCGACCTTCATGGCGTCCCAGGTCGACTCGTGGTCGTGCAGCTCCTCCTTGAACCGCGCCACCAGCAGCAGCGCGTAGTCGGTGGCCGCACCGACGACGAGGATCGACAGGATGCCCTGGCTCTGGCCACTGAGGCTGATGGTGCCGTTCTTGGCCAGCGGGTAGACCGCGAGCACCGCTGCGGAGGGCCCGAACACGGCGGTGACGAGGACGGCGATGGGCAGGATCGGGCTGCGGTAGACGACGAGGAGGATGACGAAGACGACTCCCAGCGCGACGAGGAGCAGGATCCCGTCGATGCCGCCGAACGCCGTGATGAAGTCGGCGAAGAACCCGCCCGGGCCGGTCACGTGCACCGTCATCCCGGCGGCGCCGAGCGTCGCGGCCCCGGAGTCGCGCAAGGCCTGGGCGACGCCGTAGAGGGCCGACTTGCCCCCGACGGTGGTCTGCGCCCGGTCGGCGAGGAACGCCACCGGGATGAGGACCGCCTGCTTGTCCTGGCTGGGGATCGCGGTCTGCGGCGCCGTCTGGAGGAACTCACCGACGGTGCGCGACCGGTCGGAGGGGATGGTCAGAGCGGGGATGCCGGCGACGTAGGCCCGCGCCGCCTGCAGGTCAGCGGCGGTCAGCCCCGCGGTGCGCTCCACGACGATGAGGTAGGGCAGGGTGCGGGTGTCGGTCATCGCCGCCACGACCTTGCTCACCTCGGTGGACTCCGCGGACGCGGGCAGGAAGTTCGCGTTGTCGTTGGTCTGCACCTCGGAGAGGCGGCCGACCAGCGGTCCGCCGAGTCCTCCGAGGGCGAGCCAGGCCAGCACCGCCAGGGCCGCGACCCACCGCACCGTCCGCGCCGTCGTCCGTGGCCTCATGGCGACCATCATCCGGTAGCCGGCGGCGGTCACCTATCGGGTTCCACCCCCGACGTACCCTGACCGTATGCGCGTCGTGCACCTGGGTCTCGCCCCCGACTTCGTCGACTACCAGCGGGGCTGGGACGTCCAGCGTGAGCTGCACGCCAAGGTGGTCGCCGGCGAGGAGCCCGACACGACGCTCCTGCTCGAGCACGCGGCCGTCTACACGGCGGGGAAGCGCACCGAGCCGCACGAACGCCCGCTCGACGGCACCCCGGTCGTCGACGTCGACCGGGGAGGCAAGATCACGTGGCACGGGCCGGGCCAGATCGTCGGCTACCCCATCGTCCGGCTCCCGGCCCCGATCGACGTCGTCGCGCACGTACGCCGGCTCGAGGAGCTGATGATCCGGGTCTGCGCCGACTTCGGTGTCGAGGCGGAGCGGGTCGAGGGCCAGAGCGGCGCGTGGGTGCTCGCTGACCCCGACGACCCGCGCGAGCGCCCGAACCGCAAGATCGGCGCCATCGGGGTGCGGGTCAGCCGGCAGGTGACCATGCACGGCTTCGCCTTCAACTGCGACCCCGACCTCGGTTGGGCCGACGTCATCATCCCCTGCGGCATCGTGGGAGCCGGGGTGACCTCCCTGTCCATGGAGCTGGGCCGCGACGTCACCGTGCCGGAGGTCCTGCCCTACGTCGAGAAGCATCTGCCGGACATCCTCGCCTGACGCTCTCGGCGTAGCATCCGGCCATGACGGAACCCACCGCGACCGTCGCCGTCGACGCCCCGCCTGAGCGGGTGTGGTCCCTCATCAGCGACGTCCGCCACTGGCCCGACCTCCTGCCGACCACGGTGACGTCGGTCACCCCGGTCGACGCGAGCCGCCCCGAGGAGCCGGGCGCTCGCTACGTCATGGAGCAGCCCCGCATCCCCCGCGCCACGTGGGAGATCCTCGAGTGGGCTCCGCCGGGCCGGTTCATCTGGCAGTCGCGCTCGCCGGGCGTCCGCACGACCGGCACGCACGTCGTCGAGCCGGCGCCCGGCGGCGGCTGCCGCGTGAGCCTCGCCATCACCTGGTCCGGGCCCCTGGCACCGGTGGTGCGCCTGGCCTACGGACGGCTGACCCAGCGCTACGTCGACACCGAGGCCGGCCAGCTCAAGGCGTGCGCCGAGGCGCATACCCCGTCCTGAGCGCCACCCCTGAGCACCCCCGCCCCGCTTTTTCCACCCATTGGGAGCGCTCGTCACGGTTTTGGCTGGACGCTCGCCACACGAGGAGCGTTCGTCACGGTTTTCCGTGCTGAACGCTCCTCATGTCGCGGAACCGTCTCCGCTGCTCCTATTGGGAGATCCGGAACGCCGGGGAGCGGTGCCCGGCGGGAATACCTCGAACGCCGCTGACGTAGCCTTGAGGTCGCACCGAGGCAACACCAGGGAGGCACCGCTCGTGACCGTGGCACCAGAAGGCCGGCGCATGCTCCGCGTCGAGGCGCGCAACGCCGAGACGCCCATCGAGCGCAAGCCGTCGTGGATCCGCACCACCGCCAAGATGGGCCCGCAGTACACCGCCCTGCACTCGATGGTGAAGAGCGAAGGGCTGCACACCGTCTGCCAGGAGGCCGGCTGCCCCAACATCTTCGAGTGCTGGGAGGACAAGGAGGCGACCTTCCTCATCGGCGGTGAGCAGTGCACCCGCCGCTGCGACTTCTGCCAGATCGACACCGGGAAGCCGGCCGACCTCGACCGCGACGAGCCCCGTCGGGTGGCCGAGTCGGTGCAGCAGATGAGCCTGCGCTACTCCACGATCACCGGTGTCGCCCGCGACGACCTCGTCGACGGCGGCGCCTGGCTCTACGCCGAGACGATCCGGCAGGTGCACGCCCTCAACCCCGGCACCGGCGTCGAGATCCTCGTGCCCGACTTCAACGCCATCCCCGAGCTCGTCGGCCAGGTCATCGACGCCCGGCCCGAGGTGTGGGCCCACAACGTCGAGACCGTGCCGCGCATCTTCAAGCGCATCCGTCCCGCCTTCCGCTACGACCGCTCACTCGCCGTCATCACCATGGGCCGCGACGCCGGCCTGGTGACCAAGTCCAACCTCATCCTCGGCATGGGCGAGGAGGAGCACGAGGTCGAGCAGGCCCTGCGAGACCTGCACGAGGCGGGCACCGACATCATCACCATCACCCAGTACCTGCGGCCCTCGCCGCGGCACCACCCGGTCGACCGTTGGGTCAAGCCGGAGGAGTTCGTCCACTGGTCCGACGTCGCCGACGACCTCGGCTTCAAGGGCGTCATGGCCGGACCGCTGGTCCGCTCCTCCTACCGTGCGGGGCGCCTCTGGGCAACGGCGATGCGCCGCTGGGGACGCCCGATCCCCGACCAGCTCCAGCACCTCGCGGCCGCCGCGGACTCCCCCGCGCGCCAGGAGGCGTCGGCGTTGCTCGCCCGGGCCGCCACCCCCGTATCCTGACCCCTATGGCCAAGGACCCGGCAGGCGGCAAACCCACCGACGCGAAGGCCAAGAAGCCCAAGGGCCCCGGCCGGCTGGCGCAGGTCAAGTCCGTCTTCCTTGCCGCCAAGGCCGTCGACCCGCAGATCGGGTGGTGGATGGCGCTCGCCGCGCTGGGCACCCTCGTCGTCGCGGCCGTCGTCGGTCTGCTCGTCGACCACCTCGTGTATGCGCTCATCGTCGGCATCCCCCTGGCGTTCCTCGCAGCGACGATCGTCCTCAGCCGCCGGGCCGAGCGGGCGGCCTACCGGCAGATCGAGGGGCAGCCCGGTGCCGTGGGCGCCGCCCTGAAGTCGATCCGGCGCGGGTGGTACATCGAGGAGCAGCCGGTGGCGGCCGACGCGCAGCGCGCCACGGACCTCTCCTCCGCCGCCCTCGTCTACCGCGCGCTGGGCCGCCCCGGCATCGTCCTCATCGGCGAGGGTCCCACCGGCCGGGCCCAGAAGCTCCTCGTCGCCGAGAAGCGCAAGGTCGAGCGGGTCGCCGCCGGCGTGCCCGTCACGCTGTTGCGCATCGGTGACGGCGAGGGCGACGACGAGGTGGCCATCCGCAAGCTCGCCTCCCGCGTGCAGCGGATGAAGCCGGTCCTCACGCAGGACGAGGTCGCCGTCGTCAACAAGCGGCTACGGTCCATCGGCGGCGTCCGCCCGCCGCTACCCAAGGGCGTCGACCCCACCAAGGCCCGCGTCGACCGCAAGGCGATGCGCGGTCGCTGAGAGTCGGCCCTCGGAACGCTGAGAAGGTCCTGGACGTCTTTCAGGCGACACGACTTCTTCGCCTCGGCGACCCGATCACCCCCTTAGGGATCCCGTGACCGTCTCACCGCTCGTCTGGACGCTGACCACCGTCGGCATCCTCGCCCTGCTCCTCTTCGACTTCTTCTTCCACGTGCGCAAGGCCCACACGCCGACGCTGCGGGAAGCCGCGATCTGGTCGTCGCTCTACGTCAGCATCGCCATCCTCTTCGGCATGGGCGTCCTCGTGTTCGGCGGCACGGACATGGGCTCGGAGTACTTCGCCGGCTACGTCACCGAGAAGGCCCTGTCGGTCGACAACCTCTTCGTCTTCCTCATCATCATGTCGAGCTTCCGGGTGCCCCGGGCCGACCAGCAGAAGGTGCTGCTCTTCGGCATCGTCTTCTCGCTCGTCGCCCGCACCGCGTTCATCTTCGTCGGCGCCGCGCTGATCAACCAGTTCGCATGGGTCTTCTACCTGTTCGGCCTCGTCCTGCTGCTCACCGCCGGCAACATGCTCAAGCCCGAGGGCGAGGACAGCCACTCGGCCGACAACGTCGTCATCCGGCTGGCCAAGCGGATGTTCCGCACCACCGACCGCTACGACGGCGACCGGCTGTTCACCCAGGTCGACGGCCAGCGGGTCATGACCCCGATGCTCCTCGTCATGACCGCGATCGGTGGCACTGACATCCTCTTCGCGCTCGACTCGATCCCAGCGATCTTCGGCCTCACCCAGAACGTGTTCGTCGTCTTCACCGCCACGGCGTTCTCGCTCCTCGGTCTGCGCCAGCTGTACTTCCTCATCGACGGGCTGCTGGACCGGCTCATCTACCTGTCCTACGGGCTGGCCGCGATCCTCGGCTTCATCGGCGTCAAGCTCGTGCTGCACGCCCTCCACGAGAACAACGTGCCGTTCATCAACGACGGCAAGCCGGTGGGCGTCGTGGAGATCAGCACCGGGTTGTCTCTCAGCGTCATCCTCGGTGTCCTGGTCATCACCGTCGTGGCCTCGCTGGTCAGCCGGCGCGGCCGGGCGCAGCAGGCCGTGTCCAGCCTGCGCCACCACGTCGAGCACTACCTCGACATCGACTACGAGGTCGACCGGGAGATCCGGGCGGCCGGCTACCAGCGGATGCTCGACGAGGAGACCCGCGTCAGGGCCCTGCCCGAGAAGTACCGCCGCTACATCCGGCAGGAGCACGAGCTGCTCGTCCGGCTGCAGGAGGCCCACGACCTGCACGACCAGCGGGTCGAAGCCCGGCTCCGGCACGGCTGAAACCCCTTGGGCCGCGCCGGTGGCCGCCTCTAGCATCCGAGTATGCCGAGACCGCCCACCCTCGCCGCCTTCACCGTGGCTTCCCTGCTGTTCGTCCTCTTCCCCGGCCCGGCGATGCTCTTCCTCGTCGCCCGCGGGGTGGCCGGCGGCCCGCGGGCGGGCGCACTGTCGGCCCTCGGGGTCGAGACGGCCAACGCGGCCTACGTCGCCGCGACCGCGCTCGGGCTGACGGCGCTGCTCGCCGCATCGACGGTCGCGTTCGCCACCATCCGGTATGCCGGTGCCGCCTACCTCGTCTACCTGGGCATGCGCACGCTGCGTGACCGGAGTACTCCGCTCGAGACGACCCTCTCCTCGGTGTCACCGACGTCGTGGACCAGCTGGAGGCAGGGCTTCCTCGTCGGCATCGGGAACCCGAAGGCCGCGCTCTTCTTCCTCGCCTTCTTCCCACAGTTCATCCACGCGGAGGCCGGGGCCGTCTGGTCGCAGGTCCTGGTGCTCGGCGCGATCACCGTTGCCGGCGGGGTGGTGCTGGACGTCGGCTACGGCGTGTTCGGCGGGCTGGTCCGCGCGCGGATCACCGGTCGCGGCCGCGCGCTGCGCCGGGGTCGGGTCGCCATCGGCCTCACTTACATCGGCCTCGGCGGCCTGAGCGCAGCGACCGGCCACCGCGCGGGCTGACCGCTACGCCGAGCCGAGCTCCTCGCGCAGGACCTCGGCGAAGCGGTCCAGCCGTTCCGGGACGCCCCGGAAGAACAGGTCGGGCTCGATGGCCTCGAGCTCCATGAGGCTCGGAACCCCTTCCCAGTCCACGAGGTCCACCCGGGCATACGTCAGGCGGCCCGGGGCCAGCGCCATCGCGGCGAGGGCCACCCGCAGCTCGGCCGAGTCGGCCTCGTGCGGGGCCTCGGTGCCCCCGAGGAACGACTGCGACCGGTAGTCACCGACCGCCGGTACCTTGCGCACCGCGTGCGAGAACCGGCCGCCGAGGAAGACGAGCGACCGCTCCCCGTCGGCGATCCCGGGCGCGAACGGCTGCACCACGACGTCACCGCGGGCGGCCAGCCGCTCGGCGACCCGGCTCAGCGCTGGATCGTCGCGGCGGCCCCGCCAGAGGGTGCGCGCGCCACCGTCGACCGCGAGCTTGACGACCAGCTCGTCCCAGGGGCACTCCCGCACCTGGTCGGCCACGTCGGTCGAGGTGCCCGGCACCAGGCGGGTCGGCACCGTCGGCACGCCCTTGGTCTCGAGCTCCTGCAGATAGCCCTTGTGCGCGTTCCAGCGGATGACGTCGGCTGGGTTGACGAGCCGGGTCACCCGGTCGACCCGGGCCACCCAGTCGGTGAACTCGGGCAGCCGGTCGAAGTAGTCCCAGGTGGAGCGCACGGCGACGAGCGGGTGTGACGCCCAGTCGCGTTCGTCGTCCCAGGCGACGACGTCCACCGCGAGGCCGCGCTCGCGCAGCCCCGCTGCCACCACGTGGATCTCGGGATCGGCGTACCGCTTGTCGGCGCACGTGACCAGGGCGACCGTCGCCGCCCCTGGTGTCGCGGCCGTCATCGCCGGACGAGGACGGTCTTGGCCGCCTTGTCGTGCAGACCGCGCTGGTCCCGGTCCCAGATGAGGGCGGGGACGGCCAGGCACAGCAGGACGGTCCGCAGCAGGACCTGCCCCACGCTGGCGCGTCCCCCGCCGAGGCTGACGAGCTGGACCCCGAGCAGACGCTGCCCGAAGGTCGAGCCGAGCGTCAGGAGCAGGACGAGGTTCTCCACGGCGAAGATGCCGAGCGGCGCCCAGCTGCCGCCACTGCCCTGGCCGAGCGTCACGCCGAACGCGGCGTAGGCGACGAGCTGGCACATCGTCCAGTCGACGAAGACCGCGACGAGGCGCCGGCCGAACCGGGCCAGCGAGCCCGCCCCCTGCTGCGGCATACCGAGCCGGCGGCCCGGGTAGTCGGTGTCGGCGTCGGGTCGCTGGGCGCCCGGTCCCTCCAGCCAGGAGGCGACGTCTCTGCGGTCGACCACCGTCAGGGCCTCCGATGCGCGGGTCTAGGGTCGGTGCGGTTTCGGCGGACCCGACCCGCCGACCCGATGCCGAAGCGCTGTAACTCCGGCGAAACATTCGGGTCACGGACGGGAAATGCCCTCCCTTTAGTGTCTCATCCGGACACGCATAGCGGGTGGGTGCCCCCACGGGGCCTGCCCGCCCCCATCTCAGGAGGTTCGATGTTCAGCAAGCCCGAGGAAGTCCTCGCGTTCATCAAGAGCGAGGACATCAAGTTCGTCGACATCCGGTTCTGTGACCTGCCTGGTGTCATGCAGCACTTCAACGTGCCGGCCCAGACCGTCGACATCGACTTCTTCACCAACGGGCAGGCCTTCGACGGGTCGTCGATCCGCGGCTTCCAGGCCATCCACGAGTCCGACATGAAGCTCATCCCGGACGTGCATAGCGCCTACGTGGACCCGTTCCGCGAGAACAAGACGCTCATCATGAACTTCTCGATCGTCGACCCGTTCACCGACGAGCCCTACAGCCGAGACCCGCGCAACGTGGCGGCCAAGGCCGAGGCGTACCTGAAGTCCACCGGCATCGCCGACACGGCCTACTTCGGCGCCGAGGCGGAGTTCTACATCTTCGACGACGTGCGCTTCGAGACCAAGCAGAACGCCGGGTACTACTTCATCGACTCCATCGAGGCGGCCTGGAACACCGGTCGCGTCGAGGAGGGCGGCAACCAGGCGTACAAGACCCGCTACAAGGGTGGCTACTTCCCCGTGCCGCCGGTCGACCACTTCGCCGACATGCGCGACAAGATCTGCCTGGGTCTGGACGACGTGGGTCTCAAGGTCGAGCGCTCGCACCACGAGGTGGGCACCGCCGGTCAGCAGGAGATCAACTACACGTACAACACGCTGCTGCAGTCCGGCGACGACATGATGAAGTTCAAGTACGTCGTCAAGAACGTCGTCTTCGACGCCGGCAAGACCGCGACCTTCATGCCGAAGCCGCTGTTCGGCGACAACGGCTCGGGTATGCACACGCACCAGTCGCTCTGGAAGGACGGCGAGCCGCTGTTCTACGACGAGAGCGGCTACGGCGGCCTGTCCGACCTGGCGCGCTGGTACGTGGGTGGGCTGCTCGCGCACGCCCCGTCGCTGCTCGCGTTCACCAACCCGACCGTCAACTCGTACCACCGGCTCGTGCCGGGCTACGAGGCGCCGGTCAACCTCGTCTACTCGGCTCGCAACCGTTCCGCCTGCGTGCGCATCCCGATCGCGGGCACCTCGCCCAAGGCCAAGCGCATCGAGTTCCGTATCCCCGACCCGTCCGCCAACCCGTACCTGTCGTTCGCGGCGCAGCTGATGGCCGGTCTCGACGGCATCAAGAACCGCATCGAGCCCCCGGAGCCGGTGGACAAGGACCTCTACGAGCTCCCCCCCGAGGAGCACGCCGCCATCGCCCAGGTGCCCGGCTCGCTGCCGGCGGTGCTCGACGCCCTCGAGGCCGACCACGAGTACCTGCTCGCCGGTGACGTGTTCACGTCCGACCTGATCGAGACGTGGATCGACTGGAAGCGTGTCAACGAGGTCGACCCGATCCGGTTCCGGCCCCACCCGCACGAGTTCGAGATGTACTACGACATCTGAAGCCGGGGTCCATTGACGGACGGCTTGGCGTCGAGACGCCGCCTGAACCTGCACCGATGCTTCACGGCACGGGCGGCGTCGGGCGGCGTTTCGCGTTGGGGTGGGCCATTCCCTTGCTGAAGGGGCCGCCTGGCCATCACACACCCGGGACCAGCTCCCCAGCGCGTCGCGCTAGCCGCGGGCATCCAGCGCTCCTTGTCGCTCAGTACCTCGGAAAGGCCGCCCGCATTCCGGCGGCGGGGCCATGCGACAACAGGACGCCACCGTCGGCGTGCGTGTGGGCGATCGCAATGGACCCGGCGCCGACCGGCTCAGCGGAAGGTCGAGACCGAGTGGATCAGCGGGTGCGCTCGGTCCAAGGACGTCGCCGAGCCGGTCACGGTGACGGTGAGTCCTCGTTCTCCGGTCCGGACCCGGTGAGCTCGAAGCGGTCGATCTCGTAGGGGATGCTCCGGTCCAGCAGCACATCCGGCCCCGCGAGCAGGTCGAAGTGCAGGTGCGGCGCGGAGGTGTTACCCACGTCTGCGGGTTGGCGTCGACCCGCGGGGGATGTCGGGAGCGCCGTCACGGGCGCGGACGACGGTGCCGTTGGCCACCGCCATCAGGGGTGCGCCGAAGGACAGCCACAGGTCGTTGCGCGAGCAGTCGCCGGAGCAGATCCGGCCCTGACCGTCGGCCTGGAGCCAGTCGATGGCGTAGGTCTCCGGCTTCACCCACGCGCCGTTGACGGGGAGCGAGAGGCTGCGGTGGGGCGACGGCTGAAAGCAGCCGTTCACACAGCATCGAGAGGAACACGATCAGCACCGGCAGGAGGTACGTGATGACGTGTTGGCAGAGACTGGTGGCGACGTAGACGACCTGGGCTCGCAGGACGAACGACGCGAAGAAGGCGCGGAACCCCACTAACCGCTGTCTCACCGCGCCAGCCGGCGAAGGGGTGCCGAACCCCAGTCGATACGG
>JBDSYO010000565.1:0-13585 GCA_039925625.1 Lapillicoccus sp.
CGCTGCCGATCGACTACACCGAGGTGACGATCGCCCGGACGATGTTCCGCAGCGGCGGGTCCGAGTACGCCATCAACGGCACCTCCTGCCGGCTCCTCGACATCCAGGAGCTGTTGTCCGACAGCGGTATCGGGCGCGAGATGCACGTCATCGTCGGTCAGGGCCAGCTCGACGCGGTGCTCCGCGCGACGCCGGAGGAGCGGCGGGGCTTCATCGAGGAGGCCGCCGGGGTCCTCAAGCACCGCAAGCGCAAGGAACGCGCGCTGCGCAAGCTGGAGACGATGGAGGCCAACCTCACGCGCATCACCGACCTCACCGGCGAGATCCGCCGACAGCTCGGACCCCTCGGACGCCAGGCGGAGACCGCCCGCAAGGCGGCAGTCATCCAGGCCGACGTCCGCGACGCCCGGCTGCGGCTGCTCGCCGACGACCTCGTCCTGCTGACCTCGACGCTGGAGCAGGAGGTCGCCGACGAGACGGCGCTCATCGCCCGGCGCACCGAGGTCGAGCAGCAGCTCGCGGGGGTCGGCGCCCGGGTCGGCGCACTCGATGCCGCCGCCGAGGTGGCCCGGCCCGAGCTGCTGCGCGCCCAGGACCGCTGGTATGCGCTCGCCCGCCTCGCCGAGCGGCTGACCGCCACGGGTTCGCTGGCCGCCGAGCGGGTGCGCCTGCTTCGCCAGGACCTCGCCGACGAGGGTGGCGACGGGGCCGGGGCCGGCACCGGTCGCGACCCCGAGGAGCTGCGCCGCCAGGCCGCCGACCTGCTCGCCCAGCACCAGGCAATCGTCCTCGAGATCGCCGACGCCACGGCCGCGCTCCAGACCGCGGTCGCGGAGCGCGGCGACCTCGAGCGCGCGTATGCCGCGGAGCAGCAGCGCCTCGCACGCGTGGCCCGCGTGGTCGCCGACCGGCGGGAGGGCCTGGCCCGGCTGGCCGGCCAGGTGGCCGCCAAGGCGTCCCGGGTCGAGGCGGCCGAGGGCGAGATCGGGCGGATGCGCGAGAACGTCGAGCAGGCGCGGGCCCGGGCGGGCGTGGCCGAACGAGAGTTCGCCGCGTTGGAGTCCTCGATCGCGGTCGAGGAGGCCGGCGAGGAGGGGCTCGACGAGGGCTACGAAGCGGCGGCCACCGCGCTCGACGGTCTCGAGGCCGAGGTGGAGCGGCTCCTCGAGGCCGAGCGCGCCGCCGAGCGCGACCGGCAGTCGGGCGCCGCCCGCGTCGAGGCGCTCGAGATGAGCCTGCGTCGCAAGGACGGCGCCGCCGCCCTGCTCGCGGCCCAGGACGTCAGCCACGACATCTCCGGGTCGGTCGCGACGCTGCTGCAGGTCGACGCGGGCCACGAGGCGGCCGTCGCTGCCGCACTCGGCTGGGCCGGCGACGCCCTGGCCGTACCCACCCAGCAGGCCGCGTCGGCCGCCTTGGCGACGCTGCGGGCCGACGACGCCGGCCGCGCCGGGCTGCTCGTCGCCGAGACCGCGCCCGCCGTCGACGCCGCGGCGTGGCCGGCCCTTCCGGCCGGCGCCCGCTGGGCTCGCGAGGTCGTGCAGTGCCCCCCCACCATCCGTCCCGCCGTCGAGCGGCTGCTGGAGCGGGTCGCCCTCGTGCCGGACGTCGCGGCGGCGACGACGCTCGTCGCCCGCGGCGACGGCGTCACGGCGGTCACCGCCGACGGCGATGTCTTCGCCCCCGGCTGGGCGCGGGGCGGCAGCAGCGCCGCACCCAGCCTCATCGAGATCCAGGCCGCCGTCGACGCGGCTCGCGAGCAGGTGACGGAGGCCACCGGGCGCGGCGAACGGGCCCGCTTCGCCCTCGCCGCGGCCCGGGCCCGAGCCGCCGACGCGGGCGAGGCCGTTGAGGCGGCGCTCGACCGGCTGCACGACTCCGACGCCAAGATGTCGGCGGTGGCCGAGAAGCTGGGCGCGCTGGGCGTGGCCGTGCGCACCGCCCGGGCCGAGGCCGAGCGCACCGAGCGGTCGATCGCCACCGCGGAAGCCGCTCTCGCGGCCGACCGGGCCGAGCACCTCGCCCTGAGCGAGCGCCTCACCGCCGCGGGGGCCCAGCCCGATGCCGCCGACGACGACGTCTCTCCGGTCGAGCGCGACCGCCTCGACCGTGCCTCTGTGGCGGCCCGCGCGCAGGAGACCGAGCTCCGCCTCGCCCTGCGCACCCGGGAGGAGCGCGGCCGCGCCCTGCTCGAGCGGGCCGCGTCCCTCGAGCAGGCCGCCGTCGCCGAGCTGCAGTCGCGGGCCCGCCAGGCCGCCCGCCGCGAGCGCCGCCGCCACGAGGCCCAGGTCGCCGACGCGGTGCATACGGGTGCGACCTACGCCGTGGGTCTCCTGACCCGGGCCGCCGACCGCGCCGACGTTCTCCGACGGGCCGCCGAGGAGGCCCGCACCACCCGCGACGCCGAGCTCGCCGTGCTCCGTCGGCAGATGTCCGGGCTGCAGGACGAGCTGCGCGAGCTTACCGACTCCGTGCACCGCGACGAGGTGGCGCGGGCCCAACAGCGCCTGCGCATCGAGCAGCTCGAGGCGCGAGCCGTCGAGGAGCTGGGCACCGACCCGACCACGTTGGTCGAGGAGTTCGGCCCTCACGTGCCGGTCCCCATCCCGGCCGACGCCTCCGGCGAGGCCCCGGCGCTCGAGCCGTACGTCCGCGAGGCCCAGGAGAAGCGGCTGCGGGCGGCGGAGCGCAGGCTGGCGGCCCTCGGCCGGGTCAACCCGCTCGCGCTGGAGGAGTTCACCGCGCTGGAGGAGCGGCATACGTTCCTCACTACCCAGCTCGAGGACCTGCGGCGCTCCAAGCGCGACCTGCTCGACATCGTCCGCGAGGTCGACGAGCGGGTCGAGCGGGTCTTCACCGAGGCCTACCACGACGTCGCGGTGCAGTTCGAGCGCGTCTTCGTGCGCTTGTTCCCCGGTGGGGAGGGCCGGCTGGTGCTCACCGACCCCGAGCACATGCTGACCACCGGCCTCGACGTCGAGGCCCGGCCGCCAGGGAAGAAGGTCAAGCGGCTGTCGCTGCTGTCCGGAGGAGAGCGTTCTCTCGTCGCGGTGGCGCTGCTCGTGGCCATCTTCCAGGCGCGGCCCTCGCCGTTCTACATCCTCGACGAGGTGGAGGCGGCGCTCGACGACGCCAACCTCGGCCGGCTCATCGGGCTCATGGAGGAGCTGCGCGACTCCAGCCAGCTCATCGTCATCACGCACCAGAAGAAAACCATGCAGATCGCCGACGCGCTCTACGGCGTGACGATGCGCGGTGACGGGGTGACCACGCTCGTGTCTCAGCGGATGGCCGACGTCGCGCAGCCGCTGCCGGCCTGAGCCGTCGAAGGATCGCAGCGGTCGGGCAGGACCCCGTCCGGGTCCCGCCCGACCTCCGGGCTACGTCAGACGTTCGAGGCGGGGTATGCCGCGCCGACGCCCTTGGGCGACGGGCCGTACTGGTTGTCGCCGTGGCTGTCCTGCACGTAGAAGACGATGAGCACGATGGTGCCGATGATCGGGATGAGCCCGATGAGGAGCCACCAGCCGCTGCGGCTCGTGTCGTGCAGGCGCCGCACGCCGACCGCGAGCGACGGCAGGATGATGGCCAGCGCCGCGATGCCGGTGATGAACCCTGAGCTCGAGTCCGACAGCAACCGCTGGAGCACGGACGCGATGACGCTGAGGATGATGGTGAAGAGGTAGAAGTACCAGAACTCGGAGCGTCGGGCCCGGCCCGAGAACCCGACGTACTGGGCGAAGCAGCTTCTGACGGCGTCCATGAAGGACATGGGAGTCTCCTGGTTGGTGGGTGCGCGCGACGTTGGCGCAGCCGGACGCTATCGGCGCAGGGATATGTCCGTTGTCGACACGCGGAAATGTGGCCGACCTGAGACCTAGCAGGACGTTTATCCCTGAGGTCCTCGCGCACGGGTGACGGTTCGGTCACGTCGTCCCGGGACGGGCGCGTCCTGGCTGTTCACTCCCGCCACGTGCGTCACGCTGGTCCCATGTTCGCTCTCGTGTTCGGCATGCTGGTCTGTCTCGTCGGCGCAATGGTCGTCATGGGCTTCGTCGTCGCCCAGGCCCGTCGCGACGGGCGGGACGTCCTCACCCAGCGCGGTGAAGAGGTCGTCGGCCGGGTCCGCACGCATCGCGAGACGCCCAGCCCGATCGGCCGCTGAGCCCGGGCGGGCCCACGCCCCAGGGGGTCTCGCCCGCCGAGCAGCATCGCCGGCGCCGTCTCCCCGCCGTGCAAGGATGGCGCCGTGCTGGAGCAGGTCTGGGAACTCGTTGCCGTTGCGGTCGTCGTCGCCCTGGTGCTGGTGGGGGCGGTGGTCGGCCTCGTCCGGGGGCGCACGAGCCGTCGCCGGCAGCTGCCGGGTCCGATCAGCCCCACCGCCACGACGCAGACGCTGCGGCCCCCCACCGACCTCGACGCCGACCTCGACGACCGCCGGGACGTCGGTGACCGAGCCGGTGTCGGCACCCTCGAGGGAGCGCCCACCGAGCCGGAGCTCGATCCGGACCTCCTGGTCGAGGAGCCGACCGCGCCGGCCATCGAGCGGCCCGAGTCGGCCCGTGGCCGCCTGGCCCGGCTGCGCGCACGGCTGGCCCGCAGTAACACCGCCATCGGCAACGCCCTGCTGGGGCTGCTCTCCCGGGGCGGCCTCGACGAGCAGGCGTGGGAGGACGTCGAAGACACCCTCATCGGGTCCGACCTCGGCGTCGAGGCCTCCACCGAGCTCGTCGAACGGCTGCGCACCAAGATCAAGGTCGACGGGTCCGGTGCGACCGACGAGGCAACCGTGCGCGCCTGGCTCAAGGCCGACCTCCTCGAGCTCGTCGACCCGTCGATGGACCGGCGGATCGCCTCGTCGCGGGTCGACGGCCGGCCCGCAGTGGTGCTGGTCGTCGGCGTCAACGGCACCGGTAAGACGACCACCGTCGGCAAGCTCGCCCGGGTGCTCGTGGCCGAGGACCGCGACGTCGTGCTCGGCGCCGCCGACACGTTCCGCGCCGCGGCCGCCGACCAGCTCGAGACGTGGGGCGCCCGGGTCGGCGTCGTGACCATCCGGTCCGACAAGGAGGGTGCCGACCCCGCCGCCGTGGCCTTCGACGCGGTCAAGGCGGCCACGGAGATCGAGGCCGACGTCGTCATCATCGACACCGCCGGGCGCCTGCACAACAAGGTCGGGCTCATGGACGAGCTGGGCAAGATCAAGCGGGTCATCGAGAAGCAGAGCCCCATCGACGAGGTGCTGCTCGTCCTCGATGCGACCACCGGGCAGAACGGCCTGCGCCAGGCCGAGGTCTTCGCCCAGGCGGTGGACGTGACCGGCATCGTCCTGACCAAGCTCGACGGCACGGCCAAGGGGGGCATCGTCGTCGCCGTGCAGCGCCAGCTCGGGGTACCCGTCAAGCTCGTCGGTCTCGGCGAGGGGCCCGACGACCTCGCGCCCTTCGACGCCGAGGCGTTCGTCGACGCCATCGTCGGCTGAGACACCCCGCCGCCGTGCGCCTGCACGACGACGAGGTCCCGGTGGACGCCGACCTCGTGCGCGGCCTGCTCGCGGACCAGCTGCCCCACCTGGCCCACCTGGACGTCCGCGAGATCCGCACCGCCGGGACGGTCAACCACATCTACCGGCTCGGCGAGGACGCCGTCGTCCGGCTGCCGCGAGTCGCGCGATGGGCCGGCGGCATCGAGCGCGAGGCCCAGTGGCTCCCGGTCGTGGCGCGCCACGTCACCCTGGAGGTACCGAGGCCGCTCGCCCTCGGCCGGCCCACCGAGCACTACCCCCTGCCGTGGGCGGTCTACCGCTGGATCGACGGCCGCCCGTATGCCGACGACCTCGTCGACGACGTCACGGCCGCCTCCGCGCTGGCTGGGTTCGTCCGGGAGCTGCGGACCGTCGACCCGTCGGGAGCCGAGCCCACCGGGCGGCGTGCTCTGGCCGAGCTCGAGGCGGCCACCCGGGACGCCCTCCACGCCTGCGCCGGCGACATCGACGTCGAAGCCGCCCTCCGGGTATGGGACCGAGCCCTCGGATCCGCGCCCTGGGACGGCCGACCCGCGTGGGTCCACACCGACCTGCTGCGCCCCAACCTCCTCGTCGACGGCGGCCGGCTCCGGGCGGTCATCGACTTCGGCGCGGTGGGGGTCGGCGACCCCGCTCACGACGTCGCCGCCGCGTGGGCGGTCTTCGGGCCGGACGGGAGGCAGGCGTACCGGTCCCTGCTCGGGGTCGACGACGCGACGTGGGAGCGGGCGCGCGGCTACGCCCTGCACCAGGCGGCGCTGATCATCCCCTACTACCGCACCAGCAACCCCGCCTTCGTCGCGACGGCGGTGCGTACGGTCGAGCAGGCTCTCGCCGACCGGTGACCTTAGGCGGGGCGGCGGCTCTCGTTACGGGGGTGCCCGGGGTCGGAGATGGCCCAGCGGATGGCCCGCACCGCGGCGTCGGCGACCGGGAGGCTGACCAGCCGTTCGGTCACGGGGAGGGCCGGTAGGTGCAACATCTCCTTGGCCCACAACGGAAGCAGGGCCACCCCGCCGGCGGCGAGCGCGGAGTAGCCGGCCCGCTCGGTCCACTCCAGCGGCGGGTGGAGGAGCAGGAAGCGGGCCGCGTCGTGAGCCTCCGGGGTGCCCGCCAGCTCGGGCTGGTAGCGGTCGAGGGTCGCCTGCAGCTCGCTGACCGTCCGGGGCGCGTCCAGCGCCCCGAGCCGCTCGGCCACGAGCGCCGACTGGGCCACGTAGCGATCCTCGTCCTGCGGGCTCATCGGCGTCTCGCCGAACTGCCGGTAGGCCGCGAGGAAGCTGTCCGCCTCGGCGGCATGGACCCAGCCGAGCAGGTGGGGGTCGGACGCGGCATACCCCCGGCCGTCAGGCGTACGCCCCCGCACCCGTTGGTGGATCCCGCGCACCGCCGCGATCGCCGCCTCGGCGTCACTCACCGTGCCGAACGTCGTCGTGGCCAGGAAGGTGGAGGTGCGCTGCAGGCGGCCCCACGGGTCGGACCGGTAGCCGGAGTGCCCGGCGACGCCCGCCATGGCGAGGGGGTGCAGCGACTGCAGGAGCAGGGCGCGGATGCCGCCGGCGAACATCGAGGCGTCGGCGTGCACGCGCCAGACCGGGTCGGCCTTGGTGAACCAGCGCTCGCCCTCGGTGCTCCAGATGACGCGGGCCTTCGCCTCCGCGTCCGAGCCGGCGACCCGGGCCCGCAGCGACCCGGCCAGCCAGCGGCGCGCGGGACCGGTCACGGTGCTCAGGGCGTCGGCGGTGCTCACGCCTCATCATCACCCGGCCGTCCGGCGACGGCACGGCCGGGCGAGCCGACCCGGGTGAGACATGCCTCACCCCGTCGCCCGAAACACAGTGATAACAGATGGGGCTGATTGCTTACACGGCCGTAACCCCAGCGGCGACGGCGCGAAACGGGTCTTCGCCACGCTTGCGACCCATGAGCGCACTTTCAATCGTGACGGCGGATACGCCGTTCGCAGACAGCGGGAACACGGCCTGGGTCCTGGCCGCAGCTGCCTTGGTCCTCTTCATGACGCCCGGTCTCGCCCTCTTCTACGGAGGGATGGTCCGCACCAAGAGCGTGCTGAACATGATGATGATGTCCTTCATCACCATGGGCACGGTCGGCACGATCTGGGTCCTGTGGGGGTACAGCGAGGCCTTCGGGGAGGACCTCGGGGGAGGACTCCTCGGCAACCCCTTCAACCACTTCGGACTCAGCGGAGTCCTCAACCAGGTCTACGGGTACGTCCCGGCCAACGCGGCCACCGGAGCCGCCGCCGCCGGCGGCATCCCCGGTGCCGCCTTCGTGGCCTTCCAGGTCGTCTTCGCGATCATCGCGGTGGCCCTCGTCTCGGGTGCCATCGCCGACCGCGCCAAGTTCACGACGTGGACGGTGTTCACCGTCCTGTGGGCGACCCTCGTCTACTTCCCGGCGGCCCACTGGGTCTTCGCCTTCAGCGGCTTCGCCGCGGAGACCGGAGGCTGGATCGCCAACAAGGCCGACGGCCTCTTCCTCGGCGGGGTCGGCGCGTACGACTTCGCCGGTGGTACCGCCATCCACATCAACGCCGGTGTCGCCGGTCTCGCCCTGGCCCTGCTCCTGCGCAACCGCGTCGGCTGGCCCAAGGAGCACATGCGGCCCCACAACCTCACCCTGGTGATGATCGGTGCCGGCATCCTCTGGTTCGGCTGGTTCGGCTTCAACGCCGGGTCCGCCCTCAGCGCCGGCACCCTCGCCGCGGGCGTCTGGGTCAACACCCTGGGCGCCACGGCCACCGCCATGCTCGGGTGGCTCATCGTGGAGAAGGTGCGTGACGGTCACGCCACCTCCCTCGGCGCCGCTTCCGGTGTCGTCGCGGGCCTCGTCGCCATCACCCCGGCCTGTGCGACCGTCTCGCCCTGGGGCGCCCTCGTCGTCGGCCTCCTCGCCGGTGTCGGCTGTGCCCTCGCCGTCGGCCTGAAGTTCCGCCTCGGCTTCGACGACAGCCTCGACGTCGTCGCCGTCCACCTCGTCGGCGGCCTCATCGGCACCCTGCTCATCGGGTTCCTCGCCGACGCGACCAACAGCCCGACCGGCACGGCCGGCCTGACCATGAACGACGGCCTGTTCTTCGGTGGCGGTGCCACCCAGCTCATCGCGCAGCTCACCGGCGCCGCGGCCGTGCTCATCTACTCCTTCGTCGTGACGTTCATCATCGGCTTCATCCTCCACAAGACCATGGGCTTCACGGTCGACCCGGACGACGAGGTCAACGGCATCGACGTGGTGGAGCACGCCGAGTCCGCCTACGAGCTCAGCCCGTTCGGTGGTGGCACGGCCCGTAGCGTCATCGCCGCCCGCACCGCCCCGCTCGAGCCCCGCGGCCCCGAGGAGACCTCGGTCGCGAACAAGGAAGGAGCGTCGGCATGAAGCTCATCACCGCCATCATCAAGCCCCACCAGCTCGACGAGGTCAAGGAGGCCCTGGAGGCCTACGGCATCTCGGGGATGACCATCAGCGAGGCCAGCGGCTACGGCCGGCAGCGGGGACACAGCGAGGTCTACCGCGGCGCCGAGTACACCGTCGACTTCGTGCCGAAGGTGCGCGTCGAGGTCCTTATCGACGACCTCGACGCCGGCAGCGTCATCGACGTCATCCTCAAAGCCGCGCAGACCGGCCGGATCGGTGACGGCAAGATCTGGGCCGTCCCGGTGGACGACGTGGTCCGGGTCCGCACCGGTGAGCGCGGGCACGACGCGCTGTAGCGAACGGTGACCATCGGCCGGCCGGCGCGCCCACGGGTACGCCGGCCGGCCCTCCCGTCCGCACACCGACCGCACCTCGACGAAGGGCCCCTCCCATGAGCGCCACGGACGTCACCTCGCGGCGGCTGGACCTGGCCGGAACCAGGAGCTTCTCCGCTCCGGGCGCCGGCCCGGCCCGCCGGGCCGCCCTCGCCGAGTTCGGTATGCAGTGGCTCACCGAGCTCTGGCAGGAGGCCACCGCGGGGCGCCGCCTCCCGGGCGTCGCGCTCGCCGCGGTGGGCAGCCTCGCCCGCCGTGACGGCGGTCCGCTCAGCGACTTCGACCTCGTCCTGCTGCACCAGACGCGGGCGCTGGGAGCGGGGGACCTCACCGCCCTGGCCGACCGGCTCTGGTACCCGATCTGGGACCAGGGCGTGAAGCTCGACCACAGTGTGCGCACCGTCAACCAGTGCCGCACGGTGGCCGGGGCCGACCTGTCGGCGGCCGTGGGCCTGCTCGACATCAGCTTCGTCTCCGGCGAGGAGGACGTCGTCCAGGCCGCGAGGTCCACGGTGGCCCACGACTGGCGGGCCAACGCCCGCACCCGCCTGCCGCAGCTGCAGGAGCAGATCGCGCAGCGACACAACCGCCAGGGCGACCTCGCCCACCTGCTCGAGCCCGACCTCAAAGAGGCCCGCGGCGGCCTGCGCGACATGACCGTCCTGCGTGCCCTCGCCGCTGCCTGGCTCGCCGACCGGCCCCACGGCGCCGTCGACGCGGCGCACGAGAAGCTGCTCGACGTGCGCGACGCCGTCCACGTCGTGACCGGCCGCGGCCGGGACCGGCTGGCCCGCGAGGACCATGACGCCGCGGCGGCCCTGCTCGGCTACAGCGACGCCGACCAGCTGCTCACCGACGTGTCGACGTCGGCCCGCATCATCGGCTACTCCCTCGACGGCACGCTCCGGCGCGCCGCCCAGGCACAACGCGCCCGCACCCTGCGGGTCGGCCCGAGGCGGCCCCGGATGACACCGCTGGGCTACGGGCTCTTCCTCTCGGACGGCGAGGCGGTGCTCGGCCCGGGCGTCGAGCCGGCGGGCAACCCGCTGCTCATCCTGCGGGCCGCCCTCGTCGCCGCCCGCAACAACGTCAGCATCGCGCCGACCACCCTGGCCAACCTGGCCGCGACCTGCCCGCCCATCCTCACACCGTGGCCGCCGGCGGCCCTCGCGATCTTCGGCGACCTGCTGGCGACCGGACCGGGCCTGGTCTCCGTCTGGGAGGGCCTGGACCTCGCGGGCGTCGTCGAGCGTTGGATCCCCGAGTGGAGCGCGGTCCGCAGCCGGCCGCAGCGCAACGCCGTGCACCGGCATACGGTCGACCGGCACCTCATCGAGACCGTCGTACGGGCCAGCGGGCTGCTGCGCGAGGTGAGCCGGCCCGACCTGCTCCTGCTCGCGGCGCTCTTGCACGACATCGGCAAGACGCCCGGTTCCCGCGACCACTCGGAGACGGGGGCGCCGATCGCCGACGTCGTCCTGGGCCGTCTGGGGGTCGAGGACGCCGACCGGGCCCTGGTCGTGCAGCTGGTGCGGGAACACCTGACCTTGATCGACCTCGCCACGCGGCGTGACGGCGACGACCCACAGACCATCTCGATGGTCTCGCGCGCGGTCGGGGGCAGCCTCGACAACCTCGACCTGCTGCGGGCGCTGACGGAGGCCGACGCGAGCGCGGCCGGTCCGGCGGCCTGGACCGACTGGCGCTCGAGCCTGCTGGACAAGCTCGTCACCACCGCCCGGGCCGCGCTCGCCGAGGACGCCCCGCCGCCGGAGTCGTTCCGCGAGGCCGACCCGGTGTCGCCCGAGGTCCAGGAGCGGATCGCTATCGGGCAGCCCGTCGTCCTCGTCACCGCCCTCGGCGGAGCCCACCGGATCGACGTCTACGACCGCGACCGCCTCGGCCTCTTCGCCGACACGGCCGGTCTGCTCGCCGCCCAGGGCCACATCGTGCGCTCCGCGGTCGTCCGCACCGTCGACGGGGTCGCCGCCAACGAATGGCACGTCGAGACCCCCGGTGGCGGCGCCCCCGACCCGGTGGCCGTCGTGCGCGGGCTCGTCCGCCTCGCGGGTGGCGACCGGGAACCCCTCGCGATGCTGTCGCGGCGCCGCCGGGCGACGGCGTTCGACGCGTCGCGGGCGTCCTCCGGGTCGCCGGGCCAGACGCGGGCCATGGTCATCTCGCACGCCTCGGACTCGGCGACGGTCATCGAGGTGCGGGCGACCGACCGGCCGGGACTGCTCCACGACATCGGGATCACGTTGTCGCGGGCCTCGCTCAGCGTGCGCAGCGCCCACATCGCGACGTATGCGGGGCAGGCGCTGGACACGTTCTACGTCACCGAGTTCGGCGGGCGGCCGCTGCCCCCGGCCCGGGTGGCGCAGGCGGTCTCGATGATCATCGACACCTGCGACGGCGACTGATCACCCTACGAAGTTCTCCGCTTCGCTCCGATACTTCGCGGGGACCCCGAGCGGGACCGGGGACTTCACCTGCGCCGTTAGAGTTCTTCCGTGTTCAACTCCCTGTCCGACCGGCTCACCGCGACCTTCAAGGGCCTGCGGGGGAAGGGCCGGCTCTCCGAGTCCGACGTCAACCGGGCGCTGCGCGACATCCGGCTCGCCCTGCTCGACGCCGACGTCGCGCTGCCCGTCGTCAAGCAGTTCGTCGGCGCGGTCCGTGAGCGGGCGCTCGGCGCCGAGGTCAGCCAGGCGCTGAACCCCGCCCAGCAGGTCGTCAAGATCGTCAACGAGGAGCTCATCGCTATCCTCGGCGGCGAGACCCGCACGATGCGGTTCGCCAAGAACCCGCCCACGGTGATCATGCTCGCGGGCCTGCAGGGTTCGGGGAAGACGACCCTGGCGGGCAAGCTCGGCGCGTGGCTGGCGGAGCAGGGGCATACCCCGCTGTTGGTCGCCGCCGACCTGCAGCGCCCCAACGCCGTCACCCAGCTCGAGGTGGTCGGCCAGCGGGCCGGCGTACGCGTGTACGCGCCGGAGCGCGGCAACGTCGGCGGCCACGACGCGGTGCTCTCGTCGGGCGAAGGGACCCGGTCGTTCGGCGACCCGGTCTCGGTGTCGCGGGCCGGCATCGCCGAGGCCCGGGCGAAGCAGTACGACGTGGTCATCGTCGACACCGCGGGCCGGCTCGCGGTCGACGCGGTGCTGATGCAGCAGGCCGCCGACATCCGCGCGGCCATCCAGCCCGACGAGGTCCTCTTCGTCATCGACGCGATGATCGGCCAGGCCGCGGTCGACACGGCGCTCGCGTTCCAGGAGGGCGTCGACTTCACCGGCGTCGTCCTGTCGAAGCTCGACGGCGACGCCCGCGGTGGCGCCGCGCTGTCGGTGGCCGGGGTGACCGGGCGGCCGATCATGTACTCGTCCACGGGCGAGAACACCAAGGACTTCGAGGTCTTCCACCCCGACCGGATGGCCGGGCGCATCCTCGACATGGGCGACGTGCTGACGCTCATCGAGCAGGCCGAGAAGGCGTTCGACCGCGACCAGGCCGACGAGATGGCCCGCAAGTTCCTCGCCGAGGAGGACTTCACCTTCGACGACTTCCTGCAGCAGATGTCGGCCATCAAGAAGATGGGCTCGCTCAAGGCGATGCTCAAGATGATGCCGGGCATGCAGGGGATGCGCGACCAGCTGGACTCCCTCGACGAGCGCGAGTTCGACCGCGTCGAAGCCATGGTGCGCTCGATGACCCCCTTCGAGCGGTCCCACCCCAAGCTCATCGACGGGTCGCGCCGCTCCCGCATCGCCAAGGGCTCCGGGGTGACCGTGTCCGAGGTCAACCAGCTGCTGGAGCGGTTCCGCGAGGCGCAGAAGATGATGAAGTCGCTCGCCCGCGGTGGCGGCGCCGGCCTGCCGGGGATGCCGGCCATGCCGGGCGCGCGCAAGGCCGGCCGTCCGGCACCCGTGCAGCGCAAGAAGTCCAAGAGCGGCAACCCGGCCAAGCGCGCCGCCGACGAGCGGGCGGAGGCGCAGCGAGCCGCAGGAGCGCGGACGTCCGCGGCCGGCAAGGCGTTCGGTATGCCGGCGCCGGGTGGCGACGGTGCAGGCGGTCCCGACTTCGACCCCGCCAACCTCCCCAAGGGCTTCGAGAAGGTCCGGGGCCGCTGAGGGTCGCTGAGGGGCCGCTGAGGGGTCGCTGAGGGGTCGCTGAGGGGTCGCTGAGGGGTCGCTGAGGCTGGGGATGGGCAGGGGTCAGCATGTCGGATACCCGGTCGCCTACCCGAAGGTGTCGCCATGGCGACCGATTCGGGTATCTGACTGGGTAT
>JBDSYO010000566.1:0-10169 GCA_039925625.1 Lapillicoccus sp.
ACGCCGACCAGCTTGCTCAGGCCGAGGAAGGCGCGCTGCCGCTGGGGGAGGCCGTCGCCGTCGAGGCTGTGGATGGTCTCGCGCCAGACCCGGCCGTAGTCCACCTCAGCGTCCGCCATGTCCCCGCCCTCTGAGCCTGTACGCGCCTATGTGCCCGGGTAACGACGCCGGCACGTCCCCTCGGCGAGGATTGTCCACACCGTTGTCCACACCCTGTGAACATCCAGCCGTGAGGCGTGACGCTAACGCCCTCAGGGTGTCTTCATCAAGCCGAGCACGGCTGCGAACCGCAGGAGCCGGGGTCCAGGTCGGCGTGTCGACCGAGACTAGCCGCCCGGGAGACGGACAATGGCCGGTTGCCCACCCGACATCGTCGCGACCGGCGACGCGCGCGGCGGGTTTGACCCTGTCCGACCGGCTCTCGTATCGTGGGCACGCCTGTTGTCTCGGCCGCTGCCGCATGCCCGTCGGCTGTCTGACCAGCCTGTGACGACGACCTGACGACGACCTGAACCTACGGAGAGCCCCTCGTGAGCAAGCGCACCTTCCAGCCCAACAACCGCCGCCGGGCGAAGACCCACGGGTTCCGGCTGCGGATGCGTACCCGCGCCGGCCGCGCCATCCTGGCCGCCCGCCGCGCCAAGGGCCGCACCGAGCTCTCCGCCTGAGGGGTGGCGTGCTCCCCGCACGTCACCGGCTCCGCACCGCTGCCGACTTCACGGCGACGGTGCGCGGGGCGGGCGGAGCACGCTCCGGAGGCCGGCTGCTCGTCCTCCACGCCCGTGACCACGGCCGTGACAGGGAACCAGCCGTGACCGGGCCCCGCGTGGGCTTCGTCGTCTCCAAGGCCGTCGGGGGGGCCGTGACCCGCAACCGCACCAAGCGGGTTCTGCGGCACCTCGTCGCCGACCGGCTCCCTGGCATACCAGCGAGCGTCGACCTCGTCGTCCGGGCCAACCCGGCGTCGTCGGCGGCGACTACCCCGCAGCTCGCGGCGGAGCTCGACCGTACGCTCGCCGCCGTGCTGCGCAAGGTATGCCCGTGAACCTGACGCGGGCGCTCGCGCAGCCCCTCATCCTGCTCGTGAAGGCGTACCAGCTGCTGATCTCGCCCCTGACCGGTGCCAGCTGCCGGTTCTACCCGTCCTGCTCGGCGTACGCACTGACCGCCCTCGAGCGCCACGGTCTGTTCCGCGGCACCTGGCTCGCGGTGCGGCGGCTGCTGCGCTGCCACCCGTGGAACCCCGGGGGCGTCGACCACGTTCCCGATAAGCGGGACCAGGGCACGTCCACGGTCGCACCGGTGTCGCCCGGTACGGGCCACCCCGTCGCGCACCGATAGCGCGCCACACCGACCTACGCTGGGGTGACCCGCCCCGCTCTCAGACCGAGGACCACTGTGTACGACTTCTTCGTCAACCTGCTGACCCCCCTCATGTGGGGCGAGGCGTGGGTCATGACCGCGTGGCACCAGCTGTTCGTCATGGTGGGGATCCCCGCCGAGAGCGGCTGGGGCTGGGCCCTGTCGATCGTGGGCCTGACCGCCGTCGTGCGGTTCCTCATGATCCCGCTCTTCGTCAAGCAGATCCACAGCTCGCGCAAGATGCAGCTCATCCAGCCCGAGATGCAGAAGATCCAGGCGAAGTACAAGGGCAAGAGCGATCCGGAGTCCCGTCAGAAGATGACGGCCGAGACGATGGACCTCTACAAGAGGACGGGGTCGAACCCGTTCTCCTCGTGTCTGCCGATCCTCCTGCAGTCGCCGTTCTTCTTCGCGCTGTTCCAGGTGCTCAACAACCTGCCGCACATCGCGACCGGCGCGCACGTGCCGGTCGGCCCGATCACGCCCGACATCGCCTCCGTGATCGAGAAGTCGACGCTCTTCGGTGCGCAGCTCTCCAGCACCTTCGTCAGCTCCGGCGACCTCAACGTCAAGATCCTCACCGCGGTGCTCATCGTGCTGATGTCGCTCTCGACGTTCACCACGCAACGCCAGCTGATGCGCAAGAACATGCCGGACTCGGCGCTCGACAACCCGTTCATGAAGCAGCAGAAGGTGATCCTCTACCTGATGCCGATCTTCTTCGCGATCTCCGGCATCAACTTCCCGATCGGCGTGCTGCTCTACTGGCTGACGACGAACATCTGGTCGATGTGCCAGCAGTTCTACGTCATCCGTCGTATGCCGGCGCCCGGCTCGGCGGCGGAGCGCGAGTACGAGGCGCGTCAGGCGCGCAAGGGCAAGACGATCAAGAAGCTGCACATCCCCGGACTCGGCGACAGCAACACCCAGGTCGCGGACGTGGTCGAGGGCTCCCTGGTCGACGACTCCGGCGAGAACGGCGCCGGCAAGGTCAGCGGCCAGCGTCAGCAGCCCAAGAACAAGAAGCGCGCCAAGAAGCCGGCACCCGTGGCCGCCGGCTCGGTCGCGTCGGGACCCGGGTCCAAGGTGCAGGACGCCAGAGGGCCCCAGGACGCCACCCGCCCACCCAACGCCGGCAAGGCCAAGCGCAAGACCCAGGCCGACACGGTCTGACCCGGCGCGGCGCCCCAGGCCGGGGCCGTGACGCCCACCGCGGACGTCCGAGCCGGCCGGGTCGCCGCCCCCCACACACCTGTCACCCGGGCCTGGTCCGACCAGTTCGACCAGGCCCCCACCCCGAGGAGCACCCCTGCGATGACCGACCGCGCCACGAGCACCCCTGACACCTTGAGCATCGACGACACCGACTCCACTCAGCCCCTTGACTCCCTTGACACTCTGGCCTCGTCTGACTCGTCCGACCCCCGTGGCTCCGTGAACGAAGCGGAGTCCGCCGAGGTCGGCCAGGTCGACGGGGCCGAGCCGGCTCGTACCGTTGACGTCGCCGACGTCACTGATGCGGGGACCGCCCCCGAGACCGAGGTAGGAGACCAGACGGAGCACGCTGCCGTCGGGGCTCTCGCTGACGCGGACCAGGCTGACGGTGCTGAGGGTGCTGACGGTGCTGACGCCGACGAGGATGCTGGAGAAGGCGACGACGCGGGTGAGGGTGCCCCGCGACGTGGCAACCGGGTCCGGCTGTTGGAGAAGGAGGGCGAGGTCGCTGCGGACTTCCTCGAGCGACTGCTCGACATCGCCGACCTCGACGGTGACATCGAGGTGGACATCGACGGCGACCGCGCCGCGGTGGCCATCGTCGACTCTGAGGACGGCCGGGTTCCGCGCCGCCTCGTGGGTGCCGACGGCAAGGTGCTCGACGCGCTGCAGGAGCTGACCCGGCTCGCGGTGCAGGCCGAGACCGGCGAGCGGAGCCGGCTCATGCTCGACGTCGCGGGACACCGGGCCCAGCGCCGGGTGCAGCTTGTCGAGGTCGCCCGCACGGCGATCGCCGAAGTCAAGACCACGGGACAGCGCAAGGCCCTGGACGACATGAGCGCCTTCGAGCGCAAGATCGTCCACGACGAGGTCGCGGCCGCCGGGCTCGACTCGGAGTCCGAGGGCGTCGAACCGCGTCGGCACATCGTCGTCTTCCCGGCCTGACGGGTTGCTCATCTGTTTCACGTGAAACACGCGCTCCCGTGACGGAGGTCCCGCCCACCCCGGCGGCTGCGGCCACCGTCTTCGGGACGCGGCTCGAGCTGGCTGAGCGCTATGTCGCTCTGCTGGCCGATACCGGAATCAGCCACGGGCTGATCGGGCCCCGCGAGGCCCCCCGGCTGTGGGACCGGCATGTGCTCAACAGCGCGGTGGTCGCGGACCTCTTCGGTCCCGGCGAGGTGGCCGACATCGGGTCGGGGGCGGGCCTGCCCGGTATCCCGCTGGCCATCGTCCGGCCCGATTTGGCGATCACCCTCGTGGAGCCGCTCGCCCGCCGGACGTCCTGGCTCCAGTCGGCGATCGATGCGCTGGGCCTCGAGAACGTCACCATGCACCGGGGCCGCGCCGAGAGCCTCTGGGGCGAGCGTAGGTTCGCCGCGGTCACCGCCCGGGCCGTCGCCCGGACGGGTGAGCTCGCCCGGGTCTGCCTGCCGCTGCTGCTCGCTCACGGGTCGCTGCACGCCCTCAAGGGCGACCGCGCCGAGCAGGAGCTGGCCGAGGACCGCGACCAGCTGTTGCGGTTCGGGCCGGTGCAGACGTCGATCAGCCGGCACGGCGCCGGGTTGGTCGACCCGGAGACGGTGGTGCTCACCATCACCACCACCGAGCTCGTGCCCGTGCCCGGCGCGCGACGCACCCCGTCAGCACCGCAAAAGACGGGGCTTCCGAAACGGGGTCGCCCGGAGCCAGGGCGGCGTCCACAGAGCGGGTGAGGCGGCGCACTCCGGGGGGCTTCTGCGGTGCTCGACGACCACAGCGTGGTCCGGGCTACGTCGTCGCCGGGGAGGGTCTCCCGGACGTGGTTGGATGAATGGTCGAGGTGGTGAGCCCCCTCGATGTCCTCGGATCGAACGTTCTCGGGGAGGGTCGTCGCAGCGAACACCGAAAAGTGACAGGGCCAGGAGGCGGGTGACCACGATGACCGTGACGAGATCCGGTCTGGGCTGGCCGACACCGACCCACGGTCTATCGAAAGGTCTGGGCTGGCCCGTTTCACGTGAAACAGGGGACGAAGCCGATCAGACTCCACCCGAGCCGGTGCCCGCGACGGAGCCGACGGATTCCACGGCGCCATCGGCGCCATTGGGGCCGGCAGAGCCGGCAGAGCCGGCAGAGCCGGTAATGCCGGCAGAGGCATCGGGGCCGTCAGAGCCGGTGAACGAGCCCCGTTCCCTCGATGCGGTCCCTGTTTCACGTGAAACAACGGACGTCGACCGCCGCCAACAGCTCGTTGACTCGATCCCGGAGGCGGGCGCGGACACTCCCCTGGCTCGGACCATCGCTCAGGACGCTCGCCGGCGGATCTCGCTCAGCGGTCGCGCGTTCCCTCGTCCGGCAGCTCCCCGCGTCCTGACGGTCGCGAACCAGAAGGGCGGGGTCGGCAAGACGACGACCACGGTGAATATCGGCGCCGCCCTCGCGCAGGCCGGCCTCAAGGTCCTCATCATCGACCTCGACCCGCAGGGCAACGCCAGCACGGCGTTGGGCATCGACCACCACGCAGAGGTGGCGAGTATCTACGACGTCCTCGTCGACGGCACGGCCCTCGCCGACGTCGTCCAGCCGTGCGCCACGGTGGAGGGTCTCCTGTGCGCGCCGGCCACGATCGACCTGGCCGGAGCCGAGATCGAGCTCGTGTCACTCGTGGCCCGCGAGATGCGGCTCGGCCGGGCGGTGCAGCGCTACCTCAAGGACGCTGACGTCGACTACGTGCTCATCGACTGCCCGCCCAGCCTCGGCCTGCTCACCATCAACGCCTTCGTCGCCGCCTCCGAGGTGTTCATCCCGATCCAGTGCGAGTACTACGCGCTGGAGGGGCTCTCGCAGCTCCTCAAGAACATCGAGCTGATCCGCAGCCACCTCAACCCCGACCTGCACGTCTCCACCATCCTGCTCACCATGTACGACGGCCGCACCCGGTTGTCGTCGCAGGTGGCCGACGAGGTGCGGAGCCACTTCCCCGACCAGGTGCTGCGCACCAGCGTCCCCCGCTCGGTGCGGGTCTCGGAGGCACCGAGCTTCGGCGAGACGGTGATGACTTACGACCCGACGAGCAGCGGAGCGCTGTCCTACCTCGAGGCCGCCGGTGAGCTCGCCGACCGCGGGGCGCCGCGGCCCGCCCCGGACCGCCTGCCGGAGCCCCAGCCTGACCCCACGCATACCGGCAACGACGCCGCGTCGAGCCCGCTCGACAAGAAGGGCACCACATGAGCGAGAAGGGCACCACATGAGCGAGAAGCGACGGGCCCTGGGCCGCGGTCTGGGCGCCCTCATCCCGACGGCGACCGGGTCGGCCCGGCCCGTGGACGTGTTCTTCCGGGACCGTGACGAGGGGACGTCCATCTCAGCGTCCGACGAGGCTGACGCAACGGACCGCTCAGACGGTGCGGAACCAGCCGGGAACGGTGCGGTCGGGACGAGGCACGAGACCACGCCGTTCCCGGCGGACGTCGACGGACTGGCCCCCGTGCCCGGCGCTGTGTTCGCCGAGCTGCCGATCGCGGCCATCCGGCCCAACCCGAAGCAGCCCCGCACGGTCTTCGACGAGGAAGACATGGCCGAGCTGGCCGCGTCGATCGCCGAGATCGGGGTGCTTCAGCCCGTCGTGGTGCGGCGCATCCCCGAGCCCAGGGCCGACGGCCAGGACCCCGCCGTCCGCTTCGAGCTCATCATGGGCGAGCGGCGGCTGCGGGCCAGCGGGCAGGCCGGTCTCGACACCATCCCGGCGATCATCAAGGACACCCAGGACGACGCGCTGCTGCGCGACGCCCTCTTGGAGAACCTCCACCGCAGCCAGCTCAACCCGCTCGAGGAGGCCGCGGCCTACCAGCAGCTGCTCGACGACTTCGGCTGCTCGCACGAGGAGCTGGCCACCCGCATCGGGCGCTCCCGCCCCCAGATCTCCAACACCCTGCGCCTGCTGCGGCTCCCCCCGCTGGTCGCGCGCCGCCTGGCTGCCGGCGTGCTCAGCGCCGGGCATGCCCGGGCCCTCCTCGCGCTCGACGACGGCGCGGCGATGGAGCGACTGGCCCAGCGCATCGTGGCCGAGGGCCTCTCCGTGCGCAGCGTCGAGGAGATCGTCGCGGTGGGCGCGGACGCGGCCCCTCGGCAGCGCCGCCCCCGGGCGGGAAGCCGGCACCCCCAGCTCGACGACCTGGCGGCCCAGCTGTCGGACCGGTTCGACACCCGGGTCTCGATCGCCTTGGGTCAGCGCAAGGGCAAGCTGACGGTGGAGTTCGGGTCGGTGGACGACCTCAACCGCATCGTCGCGCTCATCGGCGGGTCCACCTCGACCTGACGGACAAGCACCGAATTCCCCTGTCTCACAACGAGATTCGCGATATTACGCGGTGAGCAGCGCCAGTGCGGGGTTGTCCGCGGCCGGCACGACCTCACCGGGGGCGACCGGGCCGGGCGCAGTGCCGTCGCCGAACGGCCGTCCACCGAGGGCCTCCCGGCCGTGGGGTTCGGCCCACTGCTCCAGGAGTGGACCGTCGGGGATGACCCCGGTCGGGTTGATGTCGCGGTGGACGACGTAGTAGTGCGCCTTGATCTGGGTGAAGTCGGTGGTGTCCCCGAAGCCGGGCGTCTGGAACAGGTCTCGCGCATACGCCCACAGCACCGGCAGCTCGGTGAGCTTCTGCCGGTTGCACTTGAAATGGCCGTGGTAGACCGCGTCGAAGCGCACCAAGGTCGTGTAGAGCCGCACGTCGGCTTCGGTGATGGTGTCGCCCATGAGGAACCGGCGGTCGGCCAGCCGCTCCGAGAGCCAGTCGAGGGCCGTGAACAGCCGGGCGTACGCGTCGTCGTACGCCTCCTGCGTGCCTGCGAAGCCGCACCGGTAGACCCCGTTGTTGACCTCGGTGTAGACGCGCTTCATGACGACATCCATCTCAGCCCGCAAGGCCTCGGGGTAGAGGTCCGGAGCGCCCTCACGGTGGTAGCGGCGCCACTGGCTAGACAGGTCGAGCGTCATCCGGGGGAAGTCGTTGGTGACGACCTGCCCCGACGGCACGTCGACGATGCAGGGCACGGTGATGCCCTTGGGGTAGTCCGGGAAACGGGCGAAGTAGGCGTCCTGGATGCGCGGGATCCCCAGGACGGGGTCGACCGCGCCGGGGTCGAGGTCGAAGGTCCAGGACCGCTCGTCGTGGGTGGGGCCACAGATGCCCATCGAGAGGACGTCCTCGAGACCGAGGAGCCGGCGCACGATGGTCGACCGGTGGGCCCACGGACAGGCCCGCGCGACGACGAGCCGATAGCGGCCCGGCTCGACCGGCCAGTCGCCGCCGCCGTCGGTGATCCGGTCCTCGATGTAGGCAGTGTCGCGCTCGAAGGTGGGTTCGACGTAGGGAGCCATAGCGTGACCCTAACTGCGCCGTGAACTGCCCCGGTTCCGGGCTTGGAGAGGGAGGATGGCGCGATGGGACGCGAGGTGCTGCCGCTGACGGTCGACCGGCTCGCCGACGTCACGAGCCCCTGCGCGGACTGCGTCTTCTGGGAGCTCGGCCCGGCCCTGGCCCGCCGTGGCCGCGCCGACCCGCGCGAGCGCAAGGAGGGGTGGCTCACCGCCACCCTGCTGGAATGGGGTTCGCCCGGCCGGGTCGTCTACGTCGATGACCGGTACGCGGGGTACATCACGTATGCGCCGGCTCACCTCGTCCCGCGGGCCCTCGCCTTCCCCACTGCACCGGTAAGTCGCGACGCCGTCGTGCTGGTGACCGCGCGCATCGAGCCGGAGTTCGCCGGCCAGGGGCTCGGGCGGGTGCTCGTACAGTCAGCGGCCAAGGACATCCTGCGCCGCGGCGTCCGCGCGCTCGAGGCCTACGGGGCGAGCGGCCCTCCGGTCGACTGCCTGCTGCCCGCCGACTTCCTGAGCGCCGTGGGGTTCCGCACCGCGCGGGAGCACCGCTCCTACCCCCGGATGCGGCTGGACCTGCGGACCGCGTTGCGGTGGCGTGACGAGGTCGAGCAGGCAGTGGAGCGGCTGCTGGCGCCGGTGCGGAGCCTGGCCCCCCAGGGCGTGGGCACGGCCCACCGGGAGGGCCCCAGCGAGACGTAAGCGGCATACCCGGCGTTCATTCGTGCGGCGCGGGTACGGAATTCGGGCTCTTGTGACACTTCCGTGGGTGGGTGGTCGCGCCTGAGACGGTGACACGCCGCTCTCGCTTTAGGTTCTGGCTTGTCGAGAGTCAGGAACTGTGGAGCGGAGAGCGGCGTGCGGAAAGTCACCCTATGGCGTGCCCTGTTGGGCGTTGAGAACGCGGTGGTCGAGGACGTCGCGTTCGATGAGGAGGCCCAGGTTGTCGTCGCGCGGGTGCGGCCGAACCGGCGTCGTCGCGGCCGGTGCGGAGTGTGCGGGTCGCGGGCGCCGGGGTACGACCGGGGGGAGGGCCGCCGCCGCTGGCGGGGCCTGGACCTGGGCCTGGTGCGGGTGTTCTTGGAGGCTGAGGCGCCCCGGGTGAGCTGCCCGGTTCATGGTCCGACGGTGGCGCAGGTGCCGTGGGCCCGACACGGCGCCGGACACACGCGAGGCTTCGATCAGATGGTCGCGTGGCTGGCGACGACCTGCTCCAAGACCGCGATCACGCAGCTGATGCGGATCGCATGGCGCACGGTCGGGTCGATCATCGCCCGGGTGTGGGCCGATGTCCGGGCCGGGGTGGGCGACGGCTTGGACGGGCTGACCCGGATCGGGATCGACGAGATCTCCTACCGGCGGGGGCTGCGGTTCCTGACCGTGGTCGTCGACCACGACACGGGCCGGTTGCTGTGGGCCGCGCCGGGCCGGGACCGGCCCACCCTGCGCCGCTTCTTCGACCAGCTCGGCGTCAACCGGTCCGCCCAGATCACCCTCGTCTCAGCGGACGCGGCACCGTGGATCGCTGATGTGGTCGCCGAACGGTGCCCGGCCGCGGTGCAGTGCGCCGACCCGTTCCACGTGGTCAAGTGGGCAACCGACGCCTTGGACGAGGTGCGCCGGCAGGCGTGGAACGACGCCCGCCGAGCCCCCGGCGGCGCCCAAGGACCCAAACGCCGCGGCGGGCAGTCACCGCGGGACGCCAGCGGTGCGGCTCGGGCGCTCAAGCACGCCCGCTACGCCCTGTGGAAGAACCCGCAGAACCTGACCGAACGCCAGCAGCACAAGCTGGCCTGGATCGCCAAGACCGACCCCCGCCTATACCGGGCCTACCTGCTCAAAGAAGCCCTGCGGTATGTGTTCGCCGTCAAAGGAACCGACGGGCAGCACGCCCTCGACCGGTGGCTGTCCTGGGCCCGACGCAGCCGAATCCCTGCCTTCGTCGACCTCGCCCGACGAGTCACCAGGATCCGGCCTAGCATCGACGCCACCCTCGAGCACGGCCTGTCCAACGCCCTCGTCGAGTCCATGAACACCAAGATCCGGCTGATCACCCGCACCGCCTACGGCTTCCACTCCGCCACCGCCCTGATCGCCCTCGCCATGCTCACCCTCAGCGGCCACCGACCCACCCTGCCCAACCGCACCTAACCCACAGATCCAGCAGGAGGACCGGAAATCCGTGCTCACCGCTCCTCATATGGAAAGCGTGCCCACCGCGCCTATGAGG
>JBDSYO010000567.1:0-6420 GCA_039925625.1 Lapillicoccus sp.
GACGACAGCGGCGGCAGCCGCATCACGCAGGACCGCCATCTCGGGGGTGGGAGGACAACCATGCACGACAGGAACGCCATCAAGGACATCCAGATGAACGCCATCAACGACATCAAGATGCGGGAGAACGACGACGTGGTGCTCGACCGGCTGCGCCAGGCGTGCGCCGCCCGCATCGAGGACCCCGACGCGCACCACGATCTCGACCGGCTGTACGACTTGCGTGACGAGGCGCTGTCCCGCGGGCTGCCGCTCCCCTCAAGCTGTCCGATGGACTCTGCCGGAGCGGCCTGAGGTGGCGGTCATGACGAGCAGCGAGACGGAGCCCACCAGCCACCTGAAGGCGGACGGGACCGTCTACCCGCCAGTGACTCCCGACCCGCCCCCGCCACCGGGGTACCACTCGCCTCTGGACGACCACCCCGCGCTGCGAGACCTGGCCGGCGCCGACGCGTGAAGAAGGCCCCGACCGGGTGGTCGGGGCCTTCCTGTGGTCCGTTCGGTGTCCGCTCAGGCCAGAGCAGGGACGGGCTGGCGAGCCCCGAGACGGACCTCCTCGTCGGCGGGAACCCGACGCAGGTGGCGCCAGCCGAGGAGTGTGAGCACCAGCATCGCCAGCGCACCGACGCCCGAGGCGATGGCCGCGTAGATGGCGATGGTGCCGAGGGTGCCGAAGGCGTACGCGTTGAGGAGCAGGCCGCGGAGCGAGTCACCCATGAACAGGGTCTGCCGCAGGTCGGCTGCGGTCTTCACGGCCGCCGGGTCGGCGTTCGGGTCCTTGGTGAGTGCCGTATAGGCGGACGAGACCTCGCCGTAGGTCTTGCCCTGGGAGGAGGCGTTCATGTGGACCTTGATGTAGTGGTCCGCGTAGGCCTGGGCCTGGGCGCCGGTGGTCATCGGCTGACCCGCGTACTGCTCCAGGTACGGCTTGATCTGCGGGTCCGCGATCGCCGCGCCGGCCGGCATCGTGATCCGCTGGTCGGCCAGCTGCTGCGAGACCGTGCTGTTGGCGAAGTTCCCCGCCCACAACAGCAGCCCCGAGGCCACCAGAAGGACAGCGGTGACCACCGCGCCGGCAATGGACAGTAGTGCGTCGAGAGTGCTGCGTCGCATGGTTCCTGCTCCTGCTCTTGGTACCGAGGACCGTCCTCGGATCTCCTTGTCTTCCCTGACAGCTCGATCCTGGCGGGATGCAGGGGCAGGCATCCGGGACCTTTGTCCCGGCCGTGGTGTGACCTGGGTCGCAGCGATTCACAGCGGGTCGCAGCAACGCTGGTCTCGACGGCTAGCGCTGGGTCGCGTCCGAGACCTCGCCGACGAGCTCCTCGAGCACGTCCTCGAGGAAGACGACCCCGCTGACCCGGCCGTCCTGGTCGACGACCCGGGCCAGATGGGCGCCGGTGCGCTGCATCGTGCCGAGCACGTCGTCGACGTCGTCCGTAGGACCCACCGTGGCCAGCCGGCGGACGCGCTTGAGGGGGATCGGCTCGACGAGACGCTCGTCGTCGGCGTAGAGGATGTCCTTGAGGTGCAGGTAGCCCGCGACCTCGCCGTCGGCCCCGCGGAAGGGGAACCGCGAGAAGCCATGGCGGGCGACGAGCCGCTCGATGTCGGCCGGCGTGGCCCCCAGCGAGACGGTGACGAGGTCGTCCACCGGCACCGCCACCTGCGACGCCACCTTGTCGCTGAAGTCCAGTGCGCTGCGCACGAGCCCTTCGCGCTCCTGCTCGATCAGACCCTCGGCGTGGCTCTCGGCGACGATGTGCGCGACCTCCTCAGCGGTGAAGGCGCTCGTGATCTCGTCCCGGGGCTCGACCCGGAAGACGAGGCGTACCAAGCCTTTGGCGATCCACTCCATCACGCTCACCAGGTAGCGCAGCGCCCGCGCGGTGAACAGCAGGGGCGGCACGAGGAGCAGGGCCGCCCGGTCGGGGCCGGCGATAGCGAGGTTCTTGGGGATCATCTCCCCGATGACGACGTGGAAGTAGACGACGACGAGAAGCGCGATGACGAGCGCGATCGGCCCCAGCCAGGCCTCGTCGACCCACTGGTCGAGGTGCCATGCGTGGAACTGGTCCTGGAAGATCTCGTGCAGCGCGGCCTCGGCGAGCGCACCGAGCCCGACCGAGCAGATGGTGATGCCCAGCTGAGCCGTCGCGAGCATCGACCCCATGTGCTCGAGGGCCTCGAGGCTGAGCCGGGCCCGCACGCTGCCAGCCGCCGCCATGGGCTCCAACGAGGAGCGGCGGGCGGCCATGGCGGCGAACTCGGCGCCGACGAAGAAGGCGTTGACGAGCAGGAGCAGCACCGAGACCCAGATGGCGACCGCGTGGTTCACGGTGCCTCCTCTTCGGCCGGGGGGTCCGAGCCGTCACCGGTCGGCGTCAGGCGCAGCCGGTCGACCCGACGCCCGTCCATCCGGGCCACGCGCAGGGCCCAGCCGGGCACCGAGACCTCGTCGCCCGTCTCCGGTATGCGTCCGAGCACGGCCATGACGAACCCGCCGACGGTCTCGTAGGTGGGCCCGTCGGGCACCAGCGCGCCCAGCTGGTCGCGCACCTGGTCCGGCCGCCACAGCCCGGGGACGAGCCACGACCCGTCGGCCATCCGCTGCCAGTCGCTCTGCGAGCGGTCGTGCTCGTCGCTCACCTCGCCGACGATCTCCTCGACGACGTCCTCCAGGGTGACCACGCCGGACGTCCCGCCGTACTCGTCGACGACGACGACCATCTGCAGTCCGGCGGCGCGCAGCTGCAACAGCAGCGGGTCGAGCCGGATGGTCTCGGGCACGAGGACGGGAGGCACCATGAGCGCGCTGACCGGCACGTCGGCCCGGCGGTCGTGCGGCACGGCGATCGCTCGCTTGACGTGGACCAGCCCGTCGATGTCGTCCCAGTCGTCGCCGACGACGGGGAAGCGCGAGTGGCCGGTCTGGCGGGCCAGCCGGATGACGTCCTCGGCCCGGGCCGTGCGCTCGATGCCGCTGCACCGCATCCGTGGGGTCATGACGTCGGAGGCTGTGCGCTCGCCGAAGTCCAGCGAGCGGGTGAGCATTCGTGCCGTGCCGACCTCGAGGGTGCCCTGCTCCGCCGACCGGCGCACCAGGCTGGCCAGCTCCTGCGGGGTGCGCGCGCTGGACAGCTCCTCCTGCGGGGTGATGCCCATGGCCCGCAGGGCCCCGTTCGCCGACCCGTTGAGGATCGCGATGAGCGGCCGGACGACCGTCGCGAAGCCGCGCACCGGTCCCGCGACCGCCTTGGCCGCGCCGAGCGGGGCGCTGATCCCGAGGAACTGGGGCATGAGCTCGCCGAACACCATCGAGAACAGCGTGACGAGCAGCAGGGCCAGGGCGGTGGAGACCGACGTGGCCGCCCCGTCGGAGAGACCCGCCGACATCAGCGGCCCCACGAGGAGCGAGCCGATGGACGGCTCGGCGAGGTAGCCCACCGCAAGCGTCGTCAGGGTGATGCCCACCTGCGCCGCGGACAGCTGCGTGGACAGCTGGCGCAGCGACCGGAGCACCGACGCCGCCCGCTCGTCTCCGTCGTCGACGGCCTGCTGCACGGTGGGCCGGTCGAGCGCCACGAGCGAGAACTCGGCGGTGACGAACAGCGCGGTCCCGGCCGTCAGCGCCACGGCCGCAAGGACGAGCAGCCAGGCGGTCATAGTGCGCCCCATCCTAGGTCGGACCCGACCCAGGTCCTCCGGGTCCACCCTGAGGGGACCCTGGTTGGACCCCGAACCCCGCTGAAACCTCCCGACGTGGTCGTCCAGGGGCCCCCCGCGCTGGTTTGATCGTCGTATGAGACTTCTCGGGGACGACCAGTGAGCACGGCTACGCCGGCGGCGGTGCGGACCGAAGGCGCCCGCATCGAGGTCCGCGGCCTGACGAAGCGGTTCGGCGACTTCACCGCGGTGCACGAGCTGGACTTCGCCGTCGAGCCCGGTCGCATCACCGGCTTCCTCGGCCCCAACGGCGCGGGGAAGACGACCACCCTGCGGATGCTCCTCGGCCTCGTGCGGCCGTCGGAGGGCACCGCGACCATCGGCGGCGTGGCGTACCACGACATCCGCAGCCCGCTGCGGGAAGTGGGGTCGGCGCTCGAGTCGACGAACTTCCACCCGGGGCGCAGCGGCCGTGACCACCTGCGGGTGCTGGCCTCCACCTCGGGCATCCCGGACCGGCGGGTCGACGAGCTGCTCGAGCTGGTCGGCATACCGGCCGCGGCCCGCAAGCGTGCGGGCGGGTACTCCATGGGTATGCGTCAGCGGCTCGGCCTCGCCGCCGCGCTGCTCGGGGACCCCCGCGCGGTGATCCTCGACGAGCCGGCCAACGGCCTCGACCCCGAGGGCATCCGCTGGCTGCGCGGCTTCCTGCGGCATCTCTCCGGCGAAGGCAAGACCGTGCTCATCTCGAGCCACCTGCTCCAGGAGGTGGCGCAGACCGTGGACGACGTCGTCATCATCGCCAACGGTCGCAGCGTCGCGCAGGGCCCCATCACCGACCTCCAGGGCGAGCCGACCGTGCTCGTGCGCACGCCTCGCCGCGACGAGCTCTCCAGCGCGCTGGTCGCCGGCGGGATGGTGTCGGAGGCGGAGGGCCCCGACGGGTTGCGGATCCCTACCCCCGACATGGCCCGGGTCGGTGACATCGCCCTGGGGGCCGGTGTCCCCGTCCACGAGCTGCGCAGCCTCTCGACCGACCTCGAGTCCCTGTACTTCGCCCTCACCACCTCACCGGAGCACCGCAACCGCAACGAGTCGCCCGTCGACGCCGAAGGAGCCCGGTCATGAGCACCGCCACCGCCACCCGTTCGTCCCGCCGAGAGCCGCTCGATCCGCAGGGCACCGGGGGGACCGACGGCGCCGCGAGCCTGCCCCGGGCCGTCCGGGCCGAGCTGCTCAAGTTCTTCACGACCCGCATGTGGTGGGGAATGGGCATCGCCGTGTTCCTCACGGGAGCGGGGTTCGCTCTGCTCTTCGGGCTCATCTTCACCAGCGACGCCGTGCGCGGACCCAACGGCCCCACGGTTCCGCTGACCGACCTCGCGCTGGCCCGGCAGGTGTTCACGGGCGGGATCAGCTTCGGCTACCTGCTCACCCTCGCCATCGGGGTCATGACCATCGGCTCCGAGTACCGCCACAAGACCGTCACGTCGACGTTCTTAGCGGTGCCCCGCCGGGTGCGGGTCATGGGGGCCAAGGTCGTCTCGCTCCTCATCATCGGCGCGGGCTACGGCGTGCTCTCCCTCATCGGGTCGGTCGTCACCGGGGCCATCGTCCTCAGCGCCAGAGGGCACCAGCCGTTCGCCGACTCGGCCATCTGGCGCACCCTGGCCCTGTCCCTGCTCGTGCTGGGACTCTGGGCCCTCATCGGGCTGGGCGCCGGCATCCTCATCCCCAACCAGGTGGCCGCGCTGCTCATCGCCATCGGGGTGGCCTGGATCATCGAGCCCATCCTCGGCGCCGTCATCGGCCTCACCGACTGGGGACGCACCGTGACGCCCTACCTGCCGAGCCAGGCGACGTCGGCGATGCTCAGCACGTCGAGCGGGAACTTCGACAGCCAGACCATCGTGCCGCTGGCCTGGTGGGGTGGCGCCCTCGTGCTGGCCGGGTATGCCGCGGTGATGGCCGGGGTCGGCAGCTGGCTCACGGTGCGGCGCGACATCAGCTGACCGGCCGCGCCGCCCGGGGTGCCGCGCCACGCCTCACCGGGTCTGCGGCGAGAACGGTGCGGGTCTAGACTGGACGCCTGTGTTCGCGTGGGGGGCAGGCCGACGATCGTGCCTCAGGGGTGCGTTGCCGCTTGTCCGCAGACCACCCGCGCGGCCGTCATCGCTGACGTGATTGAAAGAGGCGTTTCTCCCGTGGCTGACCCCCGGACCACCCGGACCGACGACCCGCTGACCGCCTTCGGCCCGAACGAGTGGCTCGTGGACGATCTCTACCAGCAGTACCTCGCGGACAAGAGCTCCGTGGACCCGGGCTGGTGGACGTTCTTCGCGGACTACACGCCGCAGGATCCGGCGGGGCCCGCCGCCGCGCCGAGCACCAACGGGACGTCCGCCGCACCGGCGAAGCCGGCGCCGGCCACGGGCGCCTCCAACGGGGTCGCGGGAACACCGAAGACCGAGAAGGCCCCCACTGCTCCCGCGGCCAAGGCCTCCGTCGCCCCGGCCGCCGCGCCGGCTGCGAAGGCTGCCGCCAGCCCGCCAGAGGCCAAGGCGGCCCCGGCCAAGGAGGGGACGCCCGAGGCCCGCCCGACGCCCCGTGACGTGCCCGCCGTCAAGGGTGTCGACCTCGCCGACCAGGCCCAGGTGTCGCCCCTGCGCGGCCCGGCCGCCCGGGTCGTCACCAACATGGAGGCCTCGCTCCACGTCCCCACCGCCACGAGCGTGCGGGCCGTCCCCGCCAAGC
>JBDSYO010000568.1:0-3992 GCA_039925625.1 Lapillicoccus sp.
CTTGACGGCGTATGCCGTCACCGAGGTGATGATCACCTCGTAAACCTAGTAACGTTACAACGTTTCGTGCAAGTGCGCCTCGACGAGGAGACTGATGTTCCAGCTGGGGAAGAGCGTGGTGGCTGACGCAGCGACCCGATCGGGTGAACGACCGATGCGCGACCGGGTGGCCAGTGCGGGGTACGCGGCGATGGCCTACTGGTACTACCGCTGGGACTGGGGCGAGGCGATCGCCCTCGACGGCCTCCTGGCCGCGGGGCGGGCCTACACGCTGCCGGCCTTCACCTCATGGGTGGGGGACGAGGTCACCGAGTGGATCGCTCGGGAGGCCGGCGGCGGCGCGGCGGCCCCGAACGTGCTGGGGCCGGGGGTGGCCCTGCTCGACGTGCTGGAGTCCGGGGCGCTGGGGACCCGCGAGGAGCGGGCGGGGTGGGACCTGGCGGAGCGGTTGGCGGCTGCCGTGACGCGGGCCAGCGAGGGAACGGGAGCACTGACGCCGGAAGCCGACCGGCGGATGGTGTTCGTCGACTCGCTCTACGGCGTGCCGGAGTTCCTGGTGCGGTTCGCGGACGCGACCCAGGACGCGGGCCTGGTCGCGACGACGACCGAGCTGGTGGCCGGGCACTGCCGAGCCCTCCAGCGGCCGGATGGGCTCTTCGCGCACGTCGCCGACCTCGACGACCCGTCCGCGCAGGCGATCGCCTGGGGTCGAGGAAACGGTTGGGCCGCGCTGGGTCTCGCCCGGCTGCTGTCGGTGCTCGGGGCCCGGGCGGACGGTGAGCTGGTGGACGGCTTCGTCCTCCTGGCCGAGGCTCTGCGACACCATCAGGAGCCGGGTGGCCGGTTGCGCAACCTCATCGACGATGAGCACAGCTATCCCGAGGCGTCGACGACGTCGATGGTGTCCGCCGCTTTCGCCTCGGGGATCCACGGGGGAAGGCTGCCGGCCCGTTTCGGCGATGCGGCGGAGGCGGGCTGGGGGGCGGTGGCGGACCGTATCGACACCAGTGGTGCGCTCGTGGGGGTCTCCTACCGGCCGGGCGTCAACTCGGACCCGCGGCGCTACGAGCACACCCCCGTGGTGGGCGCGTACCCGTGGGGCCAGGGGCCATATCTCTTGGCGGCATCGCAGGTGCGCTCTCCTGGGCCGCGGTGAGGATGGGGTGCGTGATGGCGCCCGCCGACCCGCCCATGTGCTCACCTCTCAGCGAACTCTGAGTTTTGCGTCCGGCCTGACCGGCCCGTTAGTGTTCGCGAACTATGGGTGGGGACGGCGACTCCGAGCCGTCGCTGCGCGTCTCCGACTACCACCGTGAGGTCGACGCTGCGGTCGCGGCCATGAACGCATCCCTCGCGAGCGACGGCGACATCGCCACCGCACTGGCCCACCTCGATGCCGGGCTCCAGGGCCCCTGCGCCCGCCAGGTCGTCGACCGCCTCCCCTACGGACGCGACGCCCTCCTGGCCGCCGCTCGCCAAGAGCTCGTCGACCCCAAGCTGCGCCTGCCGTCCAACGCGCAGAGCCGCGCCGGGCTCGTCCGCATCCTGCTGCTGCACCAGGTGGACGTCATGTGGTGGTCGCACGTCACGCCCTACGCCGACCAGGCGGCGGTCGACGCCGCGCCCGAGCTGCTGTCGCTGTCGGCGCTGCAGAAGGCCGGACGGCTGAAGTTCCGGTTCGCGGTGCAGCCGGAGGGGCTGGTCGGTCGCGGGCGCGACTACGCCCTGCGCCGGGTGGCCCCCCGCCGGCGTCCCCGGGTCTCGGGGATGAAGTTCCTCGTCGCCCGGGCCGAGATCGTGGCCGTCCTCAACGAGATCGCCGAGTCCCTCGTGATGAAGGCCCCCGACGACACCCCGCCGCTCTGGGTCAACAGCACCGTGCGCAGCATCGAGCACCAGAAGCACCTCAGCAGCCTCGGCTACTCGGCGCTGCTGCCCAGCTCGCACTGCCTCGGCTACGGAGTCGACGTGGAGATGGAGTGGTTCCGCACGTTCGGCGCCGGGGACGTCCTGCGCGACATCCTGTTCGACTACCGTGACCGCGACGTCCTCAACGTCATCGACGAGGGCCAGGCGTGGCACCTCTGCCTCAGCCCAGACCACGTGCCGGCCTACGCAGTGAGCGAGTGACCTAGTCGATGTGCGGCATTGCCCTTCTCGTCGGTCCGGGTGCGCGCACCCAGTACGCGTCGTTCGCGGCCATGCTGGCGACGGTCGCGCCACGCGGCGAGGTCGAGGAGACGCTCGCCGACGACGACGCGCTCCTCGGCACCCACCGGCTGCGCATCGTCGACCGCGACCACGCGTTGCAGCCCTGGCGATCGGCCGACGAGCGTTGGGCGCTGTCCTACAACGGCGAGGTGTTCAACTTCGCCACGCTGCGCCACCAGCTGGTGGACGAGGGGCACGACCTGCGGTCGCACAGCGACACCGAGGTGGTCCTCGAGAGCGTGCTCGCCTGGGGTGAGGACGCCCTGCTGCGCTTCCGGGGCGAGTTCGCCTTCGGCCTCGTCGACCGGCATACGCGACGGGTGCTCCTCGCCCGCGACCCGGCCGGGGTGAAGCCGCTCTACTGGGCGCGGTCGGCCGGTCTCCTGGCCGTCGCCTCCGAGGTCAAGTCGCTCGTGAGCGGGGTCGGCCCGGGCGTCGTCGTCCACGAGGTCCCGCCGGGCCACTGCGGCTGGGCCGAGCCCGGAGAGGAGCCGGTGCTGCACCCCTACGTCGACCTGCTGCAGCTCGGCGAGGGCCTGCCGATGGTCGAGGACCTCGACGAGGCCACCGACCTCGTCCGCCGTACCTACCGCGAGGCGGTGCGGATGCGGGTCGACACCGACCTGCCCGTCGGTGTGGTGCTCTCCGGTGGGCTGGACAGCTCGCTCGCCCTCATCCACGTGCGCGAGATGCACCCCGACTGCGTGGCGTTCACGGTCGGCACCGAGGGCAGCGAGGACCTGGCGTATGCGCGTCGTCTCACTGCCGACCTCGGCGTACCGCACGAGGTGGTCACCCTCCGCCCCCGCGACATCGGTCTCTCCGACGTCCGTGAGGCGATCCGGGTCAGCGAGGCCACGGAGTACGGCGACGTCATCAACTCGGTGGTGTCCATGCGCTTGTTCGAGCGGGTGCACGCCAGCGGCATCAAGGTGGTCCTGACCGGAGACGGCTCCGACGAGCTGTTCGGCGGCTACGACATGTACCGCGACATCGCGCCGGAGCAGTCGAGGTCCCTGTTCCGGCACAAGATCCGCCATCTCAGCCGCACCGAGCTGCAGCGGGTCGACCGCACCAGCATGGGCAACGGCGTCGAGGCGCGGGTGCCCTATCTCGACCTCGACATGCTGTCGATGGCCATGCGGATCCCCGACTCGATGAAGCAGCGCGACGGCTACGAGAAGTGGATCCTGCGGCACACCTTCGCCGACGTGCTGCCCGACTACATCCGCGAGCGGCACAAGAACCCCATGTCGCACTCCAGCGGCCTGCACGAGCGGATCCGGCTCTACCAGCCGCTGTTCGCCGGGATCTACCGCTCCTACGGGTACGACGCCCTCGGGCCGATGCGGCGCGACTTCTGGCGCACGCTGCAGGAGTCGGACCACGACCTCGAGCGCGCGCTCGTCGACGCCGAGTCGGCTCGGGACTTCACCCCGGCGGAGCACGCCCGGGACTTCGCGGGAGCGGTGAAGTGGAACGTGATCGGCGGCGTGCGGGCGGCCCGGAGCCGGCTGTCGCGGCGCGGATGACCGAGGCGGGGTCCACGCTCTCCGTCCGGGGGATCCAGGCCGCCGACCACCTGGCCTACCTCCGTGGGCCCGCCGCCCCGTCCGGCGCCTCGTTCATGCAGTGCCCGTCCTGGTCCGCGATGCGACCGGGCTGGCGCGCGGAGAGCATTGGCTGGGTCGCCGGCTCCGAGTGGGTCGGGGTCGGGCTCGTGTCCTACCGGGACGTCCCGCTGGTGGGCGCGCTCGCCTACCTCGCCGAGGGTCCGGTCG
>JBDSYO010000569.1:0-2520 GCA_039925625.1 Lapillicoccus sp.
AGGAGCGCAGCATCCCTGCGACGTCGCGCAGCGCGAGGTCGGGACCGGTGCGCTCGTGCAACGGGCGCAGGGGCTCGCCCTCGAAGTCGACGGCCACCCAGCCGGACGGGGTCCGCAGGACCTGCCCCAGGTGGTAGTCCCCGTGCACGCGCTGGAGGTCGGGCCACGCGGCGGTGCCGAGCGGCGCGAGGGCGGCGCGGATCGCCGGGTCGTCGTCGGCCAGAGAGGGGACCTCGGCCACCGCGGTGGCGTAGCGGGACCGGACGAGGTCGAGGAGCCGGCCCTTGGCGTCGTCGGTCGCGGAAGTGGTGCCCAGCGCTTGCGCCAGGGCCAGGTGGATGCGGGCGGTCGCCTCCCCGAGCTCGTATGCCTCGGTGGTGAAGTCCCGGCCCTCGGTCGCCGCCCGCAGGGCCACGCGCCAGGCATCCTCGACACCGGGGAGGAACCGCTGCACGAAGGCGAGGTGGCCGCGCACGCGCTCTCCGCCCACGGGGTCGGACCACTCGCCGGACACCGATCCGACGGTGTGGGGTACCTGCGTCGACCCGGCCGCGCTGAGTGCGCTCTGCACGACGACGTCGGGGTTCTCGCCGGGGTGCAGCGACCGGAAGAGCTTGACGATGACGGGCTCGGCTGGGGCGCCGGACTCGCCCACGACCTCGCAGATGACCGACGTGTTCGACTGCTCCCCGCGCAGCACCGACGACGAGGACACCGTGACGACGGCGTCGTCGACCGCGTGCCCCTCGACGGTCGGGTCGGCGGTGTGGCTCTCGCGCTGGGCCTGCGCGGGCGCTCGGCCCTGGACGAGCTGCAGCAGCTGAGCGACGAAGACCGGGTCGTGCGGGGCGTCGTAGATCCAGCGCGTGCCGAGGACGCCGTGCTCGCTCGTGCCGACCAGGGCACTGTCGGCGCCGGCAAGCGGTGCTGCGCGGTAGGTGAGCGGCACCTGGTAGACCACCGGCGCCGGCCCCGAGTCGTCGGCGACGACCATGACCTCGAGGCCGACCTCGCCGGCGGGGTCGTCGAGCCGGTAGCCGCCGAGCGGTCGCAGCGCGGGCGCCTGGCCCTTGCCGGCGTACCAGCGCTGGGCCGGGAGCCACGCCGCGAGCAGCTCGAGCTTGGTCGGGGCCATCGTCGTGTGGTGGATCTCAGCCATGGTCGGCGTCCCCGCGCACCTGCAGCCAGAAGAAGTCACGCGACCCGAGCGTGATGAGCACGCGGCCGTCGTCACCGACCTTGGGGAAGCCCTGGCCGCCGAAGAGGTCGACGAGCTGCGCACCGGCATACCGCGCGGGCAGCTGGATCGTCGTCGCCTGCGGACGGGACGCGAGGTTGTTGACGCACAGCACCGTCTGGCTCGAGGAGGCGTCGGTCCCGACCGGGCGCTCGCCCTCGAAGTGGCGCACGAACGTGAGCACGGCCTCGTTCTCGCTGGGACAGACGAGGAAGTCGCCGAGCCCGAAGACCGGGTGCCGGCTGCGCACCGAGAGCATGCCGCGCACCCAGTGCAGCAACGACGACGAGTGCGCCATCTGCGCCTCGACGTTGATCGTGTTGTAGTGGTAGACGAGGCTGGAGATGACGGGTAGATAGAGCTTGCCCGGGTCGACGGAAGAGAACCCGGCGTTGCGGTCGGGGGTCCACTGCATCGGGGTGCGCACGGCGTCCCGGTCGTTGAGCCAGATGTTGTCGCCCATGCCGATCTCGTCGCCGTAGTAGAGGCATGGCGAGCCGGGTAGCGAGAGCAGCAGGGCGTGGATGAGCTCGATCTCGGGGCGGCTGTTGTCGAGCAGGGGGGCCAGCCGGCGGCGGATGCCGACGTTGGCGCGCATCCGGGGGTCGGGGGCGTACCAGCCGTACATCGCCGCCCGCTCCTCCGGCGTCACCATCTCGAGGGTCAGCTCGTCGTGGTTGCGCAGGAACGTGCCCCACTGTGCGCCCGGCGGGATGCTGGGTGTGGCCGTGAGGGCGTCGACGATCGGCGCGGCCTTCTCCTCGCGCAGCGAGTAGTAGAGGCGCGGCATCACCGGGAAGTGGAAGCACATCTGGCACTCGGGCGCCTCGGGGGTGCCGAAGTAGTCGACGACCTCCGCCGGCGGCTGGTTGGCCTCGGCGAGCAGCACCCGCCCGGGGTACTCCTTGTCGACCATCGACCGCAGCGCCGCGAGGAACTGGTGGGTCCTCGGCAGGTTCTCGCAGTTGGTGCCCTCCTCCTCGAAGAGGTAGGGGATCGCATCGAGCCGGAAGCCGTCGATGCCGAGGTCCATCCAGAACCGGACGACGTCGAACATCTCCTCCCGCACCCGCGGGTTCTCGAAGTTGAGGTCCGGCTGGTGCGAGAAGAAGCGGTGCCAGAAGAACTGCCGGCGCACGGGGTCGAACGTCCAGTTGGACACCTCGGTGTCGACGAAGATGATTCGCGCCTCGCTGTAGGGCGCGTCGGTGTCGGACCACACGTAGTAGTCGCCGTACGGCCCGTCGGCCTCCGCCCGGCTCAGCTGGAACCACGGGTGCTGG
>JBDSYO010000570.1:0-5564 GCA_039925625.1 Lapillicoccus sp.
GCGTTCGCGGCGCTCGCCGCCCGACAGCTCTCCTGACCGCCACGACCGACCGCGATGATCGACGGCTGATCGGCCGAGGTGGGCCGGTTCCGGATGCTGCGTTGCGGCCAGGTCACTCCCGGACGGAAGGCACGCGCATGTCGGACAGCAGCTCTACGGACCGCCGCGAGCTCGAGGACCGCCTGGTGGCCCGGGCCACCAGCGACTCGGCGTTCCGCCAGCGGCTCGTCGACGACCCGCACGCGGTGGTGCGCGACGAGCTGGGGGTGACCCTCCCGGACGACGTGTCCGTGACGGTGCTCCAGGAGTCGGCCGACCGGCTCTACCTCGTCATCCCCAGGGCGGACGGAGAGCCTTCCGACCTCTCGGACGCAGAGCTCGGTGCGGTCGCCGGCGGCCGGGCCGACGGCACCGACATCCTCGGGACGAGCAGCGTGCAGACCTGCCAGTACGGAGAGCCCGGCTGCTGACCGGACCGGTCAGACCACCGACACCACCCACGGACGGAAGGCACGCGCATGTCGGACAGCAGCACCTCGGACCGTCATGAAGTCGCGAGTCGCCTCGTCGCCCGCGCCGCGAGCGACGCGGCGTTCCGGCGGCAGCTCGTGGACGACCCGCGCGCGGCGGTGAAGGACGAGCTGGGGGTGACGCTCCCGGCCGGGGTGTCGGTCACCGTGCTCCAGGAGTCGGCCGACCGGCTATACCTCGTGCTCCCGGCCGCGGAGAACACGTCCTCCGACCTGTCCGACGCCGAGCTCAGCTCCGTCGCCGGCGGCACCTGGGACGACAGCAACTCCGGTTGGACCCAGGTGAACTACTACTCGTGCGACTCGCACGACGAGGGCTGCGGCCCATAGACCTGGCCGGCCAGAGCGCCGAGGGGGACTGGCTGCGGGAGGTCGCCCGCCGCGCCAGCTCGCTCAACGACCGGATGCACCGGGCGGGAACGGCCGCAGGCTCGCTCTCCGAGAGGGGCAACGAGACCGACCCCGTCGCCGACGCCCGGCTCGAACGGTGGCGGACCCTTGTCGACCCCACGGCGTCGGGTTCCTTCGAGCGGCGTCTGGCGTGGGACGGCCTTGACCTCGACACGGCGCGCCGGCTGATGACGCCCCCGCCGCCCCAGGACGACCAGCCCCTGCCGGCGTGGGCGCTCACCCTGGACGCCGCGTTGCGCGAGGCGGAGCGGCCGGTCGACCCGGGGTCAGTGAAGCAGGGAGACCAGGCGAAGATGCCTTTCGCACCCGTGCTCATGCCGTTCGTCGTGGTGGCCCGCGCCCGCCTCGCCGAGCGCCTCGGGGCCGACGTCGAGCAGCTCTCGCCCGAGGCGCGGACCGCCCTCGAGGGGCGGCTGCTGAGGCGGCTGAGCCGGCTGGCCGACCGGCCGCTGTTCGTCGACTTCAGCGTGCAGCGCCAGCGCCGCCAGTCCGGCCTGAGCCGGCTCATCGCCACCGTCCAGGGGACGGTGGGCACGCAGGAGTACGACCGCTTCGTCGTGGGCCTGTTGTCCGGTGGCCTCCGCGACGTCTTCCTGCGCTACCCCGTGCTGGCCCGGCTCACGGCCACCGTCACCGACCTGTGGGTCGAGGCGACGGCAGAGCTGCTCACCCGGCTGGCCGCCGACGCCGAGCAGCTCGCGCAGACCTTCCAGGCCGGCATACCCCTCGGCCGGGCCACCGCGGTGGGGACGGCCACCTCCGACCCGCACAACGAGGGCCGCTCGGTCGTCGACCTGACCTTCGAGTCGGGGCTGCGGCTGGTCTACAAACCCAAGGACGCCGGTCTGGAGATGGCCTTCGGCCGACTGCTGGAGTGGTTGGACCGCCACGGCCTGCCCCTGCCTCTCACGGCGGTCGACGTCGTCGGCCGAGGCGCATACGGCTGGTCGCGGTTCGTCTCGGCGCAGCCATGCTCCGACCTGGAGGCAGCCCGGCGCTACTACCTCCGGGCCGGCGAGCTGTTGGGTCTCGTCTACGGGCTCGCGGGCAACGACTGCCACTACGAGAACCTCGTGGCCCACGGCGAGCACCCGGTGCTGATCGATCTCGAGACGTTCATGCATCCGGAGTCGCGTCCCTACGAGGACGATGCCGCCGCGCTGGCCGTGGGCGCGCGCGCCGCGGCGTCCCAGCTGTTCCGTGACTCGGTGCTGTCGACCGGGTTGCTGCCGTCGTGGGTGACCGTGGCGGAGGGGGTGGCCATCGACCTCAGCGCCCTGGGCGCGGTCGGCGAGCAGCGGATCCCGAGCCAGCGGTCGCAGTGGGCCCACGTCAACTCCGACGCCATGCAGCTCGTGGACCAGGACTCCGTGATCCGACCGACGGACAACGTGCCGATGCTGGACGGGCACCCGTTGTCGCCCGCGGACTTCGTCGACGAGGTGGTTGCCGGCCTGCGCAGCATGTACGAGCTCCTCCTGGAGCACCGGGATGAGCTCCTCGGGCCCACGGGCCCCCTCGCCGAGCTCGGCACCCAGCGGGTGCGTTTCGTCCCCCGCAACACCCGGTCGTATGCCCTCGCCCTCGACCGGGCGAGGCGCCGCGACCACCTCGTGGACGGCGCCGCCTTCAGCGTCGAGCTCGACGTCCTGAGCCGCCCGTTGGTCTCGACCTCGAGCCCCAACCTTCTGTGGCCGCTGCACCGGGCCGAGCAGGAGATGCTGGAACGGCTCGACATCCCGCTCTTCACGACCTACCCGGCGTCACCGGACCTCGTTCTGCCGGGTGGGGGCGTTGTACCCGACGCCTTCGCGACGTCCGGGCTCGAGCTGAAGACGCGGCGGCTTCGGAACCTGAGCCCCGCCGACCTCGACCGGCAGGTGGGCTACACCCGCGCCAGCTTCTCCACGCGCACCGCGACCGACTCGAGGTCCGTTCGCCCGCCCGGGAAGGAGCCGGACCCCGAGCCGCCGTGGTCCGCCACCTCCGTGCTGTCGAGCGCCGAGCTCGTCGAGGTGGCCCGCGGCCTCGCCGACGAGCTGCGGGTCGCGGCCGTGCGGGGCTCCGGCGGGGGGATGGCGTGGATCGGGGTGGGCTTCGTGCCCCAGGTCGACCGCTACCAGCTGCAGCCCACGGGCTACGACCTCTACAACGGCGGCGCCGGCACGGCCCTCTTCCTCGCCACCCTCGCCGCCGTCACGGAGGACGACCCCCTGCGCGCGGACGCGCTCGCGGCCGTCCAGGAGGTGGCCGACCAGGCCCGCGCCCGCCCCACGGCCCTGGTGCGCGGTCTGGGGATCGGCGGCGCGGCCGGAGCCGGCTCGATCGTGTATGCGCTGACCCGCATCGCCCGTCTCCTGCAGGAGGACGCGTTGGTCGAGGCCGCCTCGTCCCTCGCGGCGGCCGTCACCCCCGAGGCGGTGGCGGCGGACGGGGACCTGGACGTCGTGGCGGGTTCGGCCGGTGCGATCCTCGGCCTCCTCGCGGTGTACGACGCGACAGGTGACCCCGACCTCCTCGAGCGAGCGAGCTGGTGCGGGACGCATCTGGTGCAGACGCAGCTGACCGACGGGCCGCAGCGGGGAGCCTGGGACGGGCTCTTGACCGGCCTCGCGGGTTTCTCCCACGGCGCGGCGGGCATCGCCTTCGCCCTCTCCCGGCTGGTCGCCCGCACGGGCGACGAGCGACTGCGGGACGCCATGAGGGCCGCCGTCGACTACGAGACCCGGGTCTTCGTGCCCGAGGAGGGGAACTGGCCGGACCTGCGGCCGGATCCCCTCGCCCTCCCGGACGACAGGCCCGCCTTCCCCTCCCAGTGGTGTCACGGCGCGACGGGCATCGGGCTCGCCCGGCTCGGTGGTCTGGCGGCGCTCGACACCCCCGACGCTCGTGGCGACATCGACCGCGCGGTCGAGACCACCCTGCGGGCCGGGCTGGGGGGCCGCGACCAGCTGTGCTGCGGCAGCATGGGGCGCGTCGAGCTGCTGCTCATCGCCGGGCGCGAGCTCGACCGGCCGGACCTCGTCGAGGAGGCCGGGCGCCGAGCCGCCCTGGTCGTCGCCCGCGCCGAGCAGACGGGTGGGTATGCGTTGATGGCCGGCCTCCCTCGGGGCGTCAGCAGCCCGGGGCTGTTCCAGGGCACGGCGGGGATCGGCTACCAACTGCTCCGGCTCGCGCGTCCCGACGTGGTCCCCTCCGTCCTCCGCTGGGACTGACGGCCAGCACCGATCGAAGGACGGCGTTCCGGCCTCCGAGCGCAGGGCATGGGTGGTAGTTTCCGCGAACCCGACGAAACGAGGCCCAGCATGTCCGACCGGAACCATAACGACCGTCACGAGGTCGAGGACCGTCTGACGTCGCGAGCGGTCAACGATCCCGAGTTCCGCCGCCAGCTGGTCGACGACCCGCATACCGCCGTGCGGGACGAGCTGGGTGTCTCCCTGCCGTCGGAAATCAGGATCACGGTGCTGGAGGAGACGGCCGACCACCTCTATCTCGTGATCCCCCAGGAGCACGTGCGCGCGACGAGCGACTGGTCCGACCGTGACGAGCTGTCCGACGCGGAGCTGGGATCGGTCGCCGGTGGCTCGTTCATCGACGACCTCTACTCCCCGGGCAGCGGCCAGAGCACGGCGGCGCGAGCGGTCGACGGCGTCTGCCGCCCCCAGGACCCCACGTCCTGACCATCCATCGAGGAAGAAGACCATGACGCAAGAGAGCACCGGCGGGCGCCACGAGATCGCCGATCGGCTGACGGCGCGAGCCGCGAGCGATCCCGCCTTCCGCCGCCGGCTCGTCGACGACCCGCACGGGGCCGTGCACGACGAGCTGGGGGTCACCCTGCCCACCGGAGTCACGATGACGGTGGTGGAGGAGACATCCGACCACCTCTTCCTCGTGCTTCCGGTCACGTCGTCGGGCGACGCGACCAGCGACCTGTCCGACACGCAGCTGTCGGGGGTCGCCGGGGGAGGCTCGGACTACATCACCTACACCCTCGAGGAAACAGGCTGCTGACGCCGTCCCGTCGGCTGGCCGGCGCCCCATGACCGGTCCGGCAGACGAGTCCGTCGCCGACGCCGTCCTCGCGGTGCGGCCCTACCTGCCGTCGTGCCTGGTGGCCGGCCCGGCGGTCGACCGCATCGTCGCGCTCACGCGGGTGCTGCCCGGAGCTTTGACGGCCTACCTCGGCTTCGAGTGCCACCTCGGCGACCGCCCGCCTCACACCGACCTGGCCCTGCGGGTCAAGCGAACGGAACCGGGCGTCCAGGTGCTCGCGGGCGCGAGCCGGGTCGACGGGTGGAACCGCAGCGTCCGGACCGAGCCGGTGTGGACACGACTGGTCGACCTGGCGCGCCGATGGACCGACGAGCACGACGACACGAGCCGGCTGCTGGCCGCACTCTGGCTCGAGCTCGACATCGACGATGACGACGCTGCCGGCGGCCACCCCACCGGACGCGGACCACTACCGGTCCCGAGCGTCTTCCTCACTCCCGCCCAGGGCATCGGCCCCCTCCACCGTGGCGTGCGCGCCTGGGTGACCGGTGAGGCGGTGCCGACGGTGCTCGGTATGCCGCTGTCCCCGGCCACGGTGCGGCAGGTGACCCGGGCGGTCGAGAC
>JBDSYO010000571.1:0-3159 GCA_039925625.1 Lapillicoccus sp.
CCACGCAGCGGTCGAGGGCTCCGGTGACCCCGGCTCGGGCGGCTCCGGCGGCCTGGTCGTCGCGGTCGCGGGGCCGGGAACGGCTCCCGGGGTGCCGGCGCTGCGGATCGCCCGACGGCTCGCCGACGGGCGCCGTGTCGGGGGGCCGGTCGGAGCGGTCGGGGCGGTCGGAGCATCCGTCGCGGGTGAGGTCCGGGAGGTGCGGATGCTCGCTCCCGGCCGGGGCCGGATCGACGGCGTCGCATGGCGGGTCACCGACACCTCGGGACCCGGGGTGCTCACCGACCTCGCAGGGGTCGACGCCCTGGTCTGGGTGGCCCAGCCCACCGACCTGTCCGCAGCGCTGGGCCTGCGCGCGGCCGACCGCCGTACCGCGCTGCTGCTCACCGCGAGAGCGCTGCTCGTCTCGGCGGCGGCGGCCGGGGTCCGGCACGTGGTCGTCGTCACCTCGGCCGAGGTCTACGGCGCCCGCGCCGACAACCCCGTCCCACTGCCGGACGACGCCCCCTTGGCCGCCGTCCTCGACGACGGGCTCGTGGGTGACCTGCTGGCCGTCGAGGCGCTCGTCGAGCAGAGCCGGGCCAACCACCCCGACGTGCGGTTCACGATGCTGCGCCCGGCCGTGCTCGTCGGGGCCGGCATCGACACGACCCTGACGCGGTACTTCGAGGCGCCACGGCTCCTCGCGGTCAAGGGCGGGACGCCGCTGTGGCAGTTCTGCCACGTCGACGACCTCGCCTCGGCGGCCGCCGCTCTCGTCAGCCCGGCCGACGGACCGGCCGCTACTGCCAACGCCACCGCCAACGCCACCGCCACCGCCGTCACGGTCGGCTGCGACGACGCACTGACGCTGCGCGAGGTCGAGCGCCTGGCCGGCATGCGTCGGATCGAGGTGGGCGAGACGACCGCCGTCGCCACGGCGACCCAGCTGCACCGGGTCGGCGTCCTGCCCAGCCCGGCCAGCGACCTGGCCTACGTCATGTACCCCTGGACAGTCGGGTCGGTTACCCTCCGTGCGCGTGGGTGGCACCCGGCATACGACAATGAGACGTGCCTCGGCGTCCTGCTCGAGGCCGTCGCCGGACGGCGTGCAGTCGGCGGTCGGCGGATCGAGCGCCGTGACGCCGCACTCGGCGCCGCGAGCGCCGCGGTCGCGCTCGCCGCGACGGCCGCGGTCCTACGGCGGGCCCGCCGCCCCTGAGCACCAGTCCGAGGAGAGGGAGTGACCATGGCGACCCAGGTCGTCCTCGCCGAGGTCCGGTCCACGCCCCTGTCCGTCGACGAGCTGGTGCAGGCGGTCCGCGACCGGAGCGCGGGGGCGGTCGTGACGTTCATCGGCTACGTGCGTGAGCGCGACCACGGCGAGTCGGTCGAGGTCCTCGACTACTCCTGCCACCCGAGCGCCGAGCAGGTGGCCCGCGACCTCGCCGCCCGGCACGCCGCACCGGGCCGGGCCGTCCGGCTCGGCGTCGTCCACCGGGTCGGCCACCTCACCGTGGGCGACATCGCGGTCGTCGCCGCCGTGAGCGCGGAGCACCGGCGCGAGGCGTTCGAGGTCTGCCAGGCGCTGATCGACGACTTCAAGGCGTCCGTGCCGATCTGGAAGCACCAGGTCTTCACCGACGGCTCCGACGAATGGGTGGGCCTGCCGTGAGCGGATGGGACGACCGGGGCGCCGGCCCGGGACTGCTCGACCCGCAGCCGCAGGAGCCGCCGCCCGACCGGCTGTCGCGAGGCCCCGCGGCCGCGCTGGTCGTCGCCTTCCTCGCCCTGCTCATCGGGGCCATCGGCACCCTCGTGCACCTGCCCTACGCCGTGATGATGCCCGGCCCGATCTCCAACGTGCTCGGCCAGTCCAGCCACGGTGACGGCACCACCTCCGACCTCATCGTCGTCAGCGGCCACGCGACCTACCCGACGACCGGGTCCCTCGACTTCACGACGGTGCGGATCAACGGCGGCCCCGGCTACCCCGTCAACGCCTGGAGCGTCCTCGGCGCCTGGCTCAACCCCAACGAGGACGTCTATCCCGTCGACGTGATCTTCCCGCCGCAGCAGACGCAGGAGGACGTGAAGCAGGAGAACCAGGCCGAGATGGTCGACTCGCAGCAGGAGGCCACCGTGGTGGCCCTGCGCAAGGCGGGCTTCACGGTGGGGGAGAAGGTCAGCATCGCCACGGTGTCGGCCGACGCGCCCTCGGGGACCACCTTCGCCAAGGGCGACGTGCTCGTGTCGGTCGGCGGCGCGCCGGTCACGAGCGCCGACACGGCCCGCGCAGCCATCCAGAAGGCCACCCCCGGCAGCACCGTCGACGTCGTCGTCGACCGGGGCGGCACGCCGACACCGCTCAAGGCCAAGACCGGGTCGACCAACGGTCGCACGATCCTCGGGGTGGTGCTGAAGATCGACTTCACGTTCCCCTTCTCGGTCACCATCGACGCCGGTCAGGTCGGCGGACCGTCGGCGGGCATGATGTTCGCCCTCGGTGTGTACGACAAGGTCACCGACGGCACCCTCACCGGCGGCAAGAACATCGCCGGCACCGGCACCATCGACGCCAGCGGAGCCGTCGGCCCCATCGGCGGCATCCATCAGAAGCTGCTCGGCGCCCGGCAGGGCGGCGCCACCTACTTCCTCGCGCCGGCTGACAACTGCAACGAGGTCAGGGACCACGTGCCGGACGGCCTCCAGGTCGTCCGCGTCGCGACGTTCGACGAGGCCGAGGCGGCCGTGGCCAAGATCGGCACCGGAGACACCAGCGGCCTCCCCGCCTGCTGAGCTTCCCCCCCTGCTGAGCTTCCCCGCCTGCTGAGACATCCCCGCCTGCTGAGACATCCCCGCCTGCTGAGCTTCCCCGCCTGCTGAGACATCCCCGCGACTGGAACCACGCCGGGCGAGCGCCAACTTCTCAGCACGTGCAGAGATGTCGGCCCGAGGTGTCCGACCTGCCCGAATACTTCTCCGCACGTGCTGAGAAGTCTGCGGAAGCCGGTGGATCCTCGGTTGCGCAGACGTCGGCGCCACCGTCGGCCGCCGGAGCGCTCAGTCCTCGAACGTCGCTCGCAGCGCGGCCACGAGGCCAGGCGCGAGGTCGGGACCGGTCGCCACCGCGTCGTCGGAGTCGTGGGCCCGCTGCCGCAGCAGGCAGACCGCGGTCCC
>JBDSYO010000572.1:0-2920 GCA_039925625.1 Lapillicoccus sp.
GAAGGCGGCCGCTGCGGCCGAGACCACCGCGTGCGCACCCGTCCTCGCGGCAACGCCGCACCTGACCCCGGCCTCGACGAGCACCACGACCTCTTCACCGACCACGTCCCCCACCACATCACCCACCACATCACCCACGACACCGCCGACCACGTCCCCGACGACGCCGCCGACGACGCCGACGACGCTGCCGAGCACGGACCCGACGACGCCCCCCACCGCGCCCCCCACAACGCCGGCTACGACCTCGCCCACGACGGAACCGACCGCGCCACCCACCACGTCGTCCACGACGCCACCGGCTTCGCCCACGACGTCCCCCACGACCTCTCCCACCACGTCACCGACGACGGCGCCCACCTACGCCGTCACGTCTCAGCAGATCGCCGCCTGCGTCCCCGCCCTTCAGGCGTGGTCGAGCGCGCTCACGGCCGCCCAGAACGCCGTCACCGGCTACTCCACCGCGCTGACCAAGGCCCAGCAGGAGCTGGCCAAGCAGGCCGCCGCCTCGAGCGGGACCTCCGGCTCGAGCACAGGTACCCCCACCTCGGGCGCGACGACGGGGAGCAGCACGACGACCCGCAGCACGACGTCCGGCACCGGTAGTACGGCGAGCACCGGCACGACCTCCTCGTCGGCGAAGTCCAGCACGGCCGGCACCGGGAGCGCGTCGGCCTCAGGCGCTTCCGGCTCCACGTCGACCGCCGCCGCCGAGGCGTCGCAGGAGGCGAAGGTCCTCAGCGACCAGGCCGCCATCACCGCCGCCGAGCAGGCCGTGACCGCGGCGCAGACCAACCTCGACGCCTCGACGCTGACCGCCCCGATCGGGGGCGTCGTCGGCGCCATCGGCATCACGCCCGGCCAGAACGAGACCTCGTCGGCGGGCGTCACCATCGTCGGCGGGGGCGCGGCCACCGTGACCGTGCCCGTGCCGCTGGCCAAGCTGCCCTCCATCAAGGTGGGCCAGGCGGCGACGGTGAACCCGCCGGGTCTCGGTGTGCTCAAGGGCTCCGTGACCCAGATCGCGCTGCTGCCCACGGCGACGACCGGGGGGGCCGCCGCGACCGTCACCTACGCCGTCACCGTGACGCTCCCGGACACCCCCACCACCTTGGCCACCGGGTCCTACGCCGCGACGACGATCACCACCGCCCAGGTGGCGAACGTCCTCACGGTGCCCGTCTCCGCGGTGCCCGGGGTGACCTCGGGCGCGACCCGGGTGACCGTCGTCAAGGACGGCGTGGCCACACCGACCGCGGTCACCGTGGGCGCGGTCGGCGGCGGCCTGGCCGAGATCCGCACCGGCCTGACGAGCGGTGAGCAGGTCGTCATCGCCGACGTGACCTCGGCCCTGCCGACCAACGGCTCGACCAACGTCCGCGGGCTCACCGGCGGCACCGGAGGCCCGCCCGCGGGCACGCGGGTCGGCGCCGGCGGGACGGGGGCGGCCGGCGGCGCCGCCGGGGGACGCGGCTGACCGGGCTCGCCGACGACCGGTAGCGGTGGCTGCGCAGCGAACCGGGCGCCCACGGCATACGGTGACCGCATGGTCGTCGTCGAGCTCACCTTCACCGACAACCCGGCCCGGCTGGCTCTGCGGCCCCGGCATCGGGAGATCCTCACCGAGCTGCACGCCGGCGGCGAGGTGGTGCTCGCCGGGCCGTTCGACGACGGCAGCGGGTCGATGGTCGTCTTCACGACCTCCCGCGACCGCGTCGACGAGGTGCTGGCGTCGGACCCGTACTACGCGGCGGAGGGAGTCACGGTCGCCTCGATCCGTGAGCTCACCTCCCTCTTCGGCTGACAAGGGCTAGGTGGCGACATGGGCTTCCCCGACAACGTGCTGACCAACGACGAGAAGGTCAAGAGCGACCTGCACCCGCACTGGCAGGTCATCGTCGGGCCGACGGTCATCGGCCTCATCCTCGCGGCGGCCGCGATCTACATCGCCTACGTCACCCCCGACGACACGACGGGCAACTGGATCCAGTGGATCAGCGTCGGCGTCGCGGTGCTGCTCGGCATCCCGCTCGTCATCGTGCCGTTCCTGCGCTGGCGCACCACGCGCTACGTCATCACCACCCACCGGGTCATGCTGCGCCAAGGCATCCTCAACAAGTCGGGCAAGGACATCACGCTGTCGAAGATCACCGACGTCAGCTACGAGCGGCGGATGCTCGACCGCATGGTCGGGTCCGGCACGCTGAGCATCGAGTCGGCCGGCGACAGCCCCAACGAGCTGTTCCGCGCGATCCCGCACAGCGACCGCGTGCAGCAGCTCATCAACCACCTCATCGACGAGGACGCCAACAAGCGCGCGATGCGGATGGTCACGCGGGCGCAGGGTGAGTCGGCCGAGACGCGGGAGGTACAGCCGACCTCGCCGAGCACCGCCGCCGACCCGGACGCGCGGCCTGACCCGAGCCCCACGACCAGCAACACAGCCAGCCCCACGACCACGCGTGCCGAACGGAATGGTGATGACCCGGAGGTCCGGCCATGACCGCCGGTATGCCGGTGAGCTCCGTTGCGACAGAGGCCTTCCGCTCCGCCCGTAACCAGCTCTTGGGCTGGCGCGGCGATCATCGCGCTGCGGTGGCGGGGTTCCGCTGGCCGGACGTCGGCGAGCGGTTCAACTGGGCAGTCGACTGGTTCGACGTGATCGCGCGCGGCAACGACGCCCCCGGGCTGGTCATCCTCGAGGAGGCCGACGCCGCCGAGGGCCGCGGGGCGTCGTCGTGGTCGTTCAACGCCCTCGCCATCCGCTCCGACCAGGTCGCCGCCTGGCTCGCCCAGCAGGGGGTGCGCAAGGGCGACGCGGTCATCGTCATGCTCGGCAACCAGGTCGAGCTCTGGGAGACGATGCTCGGCATCATCAAGCTCGGCGCGGTGATCATGCCGACGACGACCGCCGTGGGGG
>JBDSYO010000573.1:0-6187 GCA_039925625.1 Lapillicoccus sp.
TCGACGACCGCCCGCGCCCAGCTCGCCGAGGGCGACGTCGAGGGCGCCGCGACGGTGCTCGGCCGCCCGCCGCGCGTCTGCGGCACCGTCGTCCACGGCGACCACCGCGGCCGCGAGCTCGGCTTCCCCACGGCCAACCTCGGGCCCGAGGTCGAGGGGCTGGTGCCGGCCGACGGCGTGTATGCCGGCTGGCTCACCCGGCTCGACCTCCCGGCCGACGGGGAGAGTGTCGACCGCGTCCTGCCCGCCGCCGTCTCCATCGGCACCAACCCGACGTTCGACGGGCACGAGCGCCGGGTGGAGGGCTACGTGCTCGACCGCACCGACCTCGACCTCTACGGCGAACGGGTCTGCTACGAGCTGGTCCGGCGGCTCCGGCCGACCGTGAAGTACGAGGGCATCGAGCCGCTCGTGCGCCAGATGAACGAGGACGTCGCCCAGTGCCGTGAGATCCTGCGGACCGTGGTGCCTTTCTGAGGAGCGTCTGAACGGGGAGGGGGCGCCGTGCTCGTCACGCTGACCGTGGCCACGGTCGCCGCCGCCCTCGTGACCGCCGGACTCGCCGCCTACGTCGGACTCCGCCGGGGGAGCCGGGGGAGCCGGGCGGGGCTCAGCCTGTCGGTGCTGCTGCTCGCCGGGGCGTGGTGGGCGGCGGTGTATGCGGCCGAGCTGGGGACCTCGGACCTCACGGCCCGCCTGCGCTGGGGTGACCTGAAGTACGTCGGCATCACCGTCCTACCGCCCGCCTTCCTCGTCTTCGTCCTCCAGTACACGGGGCGGCCCCACTGGGTGACCCCGCGCCGCCTCGCCCTTCTGGCCGTCGAGCCGGTGCTGGTCCTGCTGGTCCTGGCCCTGCCGGCCACGCACGACCTCATCCGGTTCTATCCCGCCGAGGCATTGACGCAGGAGATCCCCACCGCGGGCTCCGGCCCGCTGTTCTGGGTGGTCCTCGCGTACGCCAACGCACTGGTCCTGCTCGCGACCGTGCTCTTCGTCGCCAGTCTGGGCCGGCTCGCCCACGCCTATCGGCTGGCCGCCTGGGCGCTCCTGGTCTCGGTGCTGCTGCCGTGGGCGGCGAACCTGCTGTTCAACTTCGGGAGCGCCCCGTTCAACGCCGTCGACCTCACGCCGTTCGCGTTCATCCTCGGCAGCCCGGTGCTGGTCTGGGGGCTCTACCGCGGGCGGCTGATCAACCTGCAGTCCATCGCCTGGGACCGCGTCGTCGGCACCCTGGCCGACCCGGTGATCGTCCGCGACGCGTTCGGCCGGGTCGTCGACGTCAACCCCGCCGCCGCGGCCGCCCTCGGCCGGACCCGGTCCCGCCTCGTCGGCACCGAGCCACCCGAGCTCGGGGCCGCAGACCTCGACGGTGCGGCGCTCCTCGCGCCGGCCCTCGTGCTCCCCGCCCCGGACGGCGACGGCGAGCGCCACTACGAGGCGCGGCGGCACCCGCTCGAGGACGCCGCCGGAGCCGCGGGTGACGTCGTCGTGCTCCACGACGTCACCGAGGCGCGCGACGCCGAGGCCCGGCTGCGGCTGCTGCTCGCCGAGCGCACCCGCATCGCCCGCACCCTGCGGGACAGCCTCCTGCCGACCCAGCTGCCCTCCATCCCGGGCTGCACGCTCGAGGCGCTGTACGCCCCTGCCGACGACGACGTCGCCGGGGACTTCTACGACGTGTTCCGCATCGACGGCACCTCGTGGGGCATCGTCCTCGCCGACGTGAGCGGCAAGGGGGCGGCCGCCGCGGCCTACACCGGCATGGTCCGCTTCACGCTGCGCACCCTCGCTGCTGGCGCCTCGTCCCCGCGGGTCGTCCTCCAGGCCCTGAACGCCGCCCTGCTGCGCGACAGCGTCGACGACCGCTTCTGCACCCTCGTCTTCGCCATCGCGACGGTCCGCGGCAACGGCCTCGACCTGCGCCTCGCCCTCGCGGGACACCACCCGCCCCTCCTGCGCCGACGGGACGGAACGGTTGAGGTCGTCGGGACCCTCGGCACCGCTATCGGACTGGTGGAGTCGCCCCGGCTCACGGACACCTTCCTGCGCCTCGACCCGGGTGACCTGATCTGCCTCTTCACCGACGGTCTGGTGGAGGCGCGGCGCGGCGACGAGCAGTACGGCGACGAGCGCGCCGCGGCCGTCCTCGCGGCGGGCGGGGAGCACCCGGAGGCGGTCGTCGACGCGCTCGCCGACTCGGTACGCACGTTCCACCCGGGGGCTCTGCGGGACGACCTCACCCTGCTGTGCGTCGCGGCCCGGGGGACTCAGGAGGTCCGCAGCCCCAGACCGGGCGCGAGGTCGAGCAGCACCCCACGCAGGTAGCCCACGCTCGGGTTCGACGCCATGCTGCGACGCCACGCCAGCGACACCTCACGGGTCGGCACCGGGTCGCGCACGGGCAGGACGCAGACCGACGGCGGCAGCGGCTCGCGGCCGAGGCGGGGGATGAGGGACACCGCGGCGCCGTGGGCGACCAGGGCGATGTGCGAGCTCCACTCGGCGGTCCAGAAGGACACCTGCGGCGGCCCGCCCACCCCGCTGAACATCCGGGTCAGCCACTCGTGACAGACGCTGCCGACGGGCGCGGACGCGAAGACCTCGCCGACGAGGTCGGCGGGGGTCACCGACGCGCGCCCGGCCAGCCGGTGCCCGGCCGGGACGAGGATGTCGGCGACGTCGATACCGATGCGGGCGGAGTCGACGTGGTCGGGCAGGGCCAGCGGCGCGTCGCCCCACTGGTGCACCAGGGCGGCGTCGACCTGCGCCGCAGCGACGGCCTCCATGCCCTGCGGTGGGTCGAGCTCGACGAGGCTGAGCCGCAGGTCGTGCCCGTCGGCGGCCACCGCGGCCAGCGCCGGGGCGACGAGGCCGCGGACCGCGGTCGAGAAGGCGGCGAGGCGCATCCGCCCGCCGACCACGGCGGTCGCCGACTGGAGGTCGGACTCGATCTCCTCCATCCGGTCGAGCAGGTCGGCGCCCCGCTCGGCCAGGCGCTCGCCGTGGTCGGTGAGCAGGACGCCGCGGCCCCACCGTTCGAGCACGGGCGCACCGGTCTGGCGTTCGAGCTTCTTGATCTGCTGCGAGACGGCCGACGGGGTGAACCCCATGACCTCGGCCGCGGCGACGACCGACCCATGGGCGCGCACCGCCCGCAGGGACTGGAGGGCCACGAGGTCGATCATGCAGGGATGCTACCTGGTGAGACGGTCGAGTATTTGCTGGTGCTTCATGATCGACACCCGGCAGAGTGGTCCTCGTGACCCCGCGCCATGCCCTCGCCGCGGTGGCCGTCGCCATCATCTGGGGCGCGAACTTCGTCGTCATCGACGCGGGCCTGCACGACATGCCGCCGCTGACCTTCGTCGCCCTGCGCTTCGTCGCGGTGCTCGTCCCGGCCATCTTCCTGGTCAAGCGACCGGACGCCCGGTGGCGCGACATCCTGCTCGTCGGGCTCTTCCTCAGCCTCGGGCAGTTCGCCCTGCTCTACCTCTCGCTCCACCTCGGGATGCCGCCCGGCCTCGCCTCCCTCGTCGTCCAGGCCCAGGTCATCTTCACCGTCGTCATCGCGGCCGTCGCCCTGCACGAGCGGCCCACTCGCGCCCAGCAGCTCGGGGTGCTCGTCGGGCTGGTCGGGCTCGCCGTCGTGGCCACCGGCCGCACCGCGGCCACGCCCCTGCTGGCCCTCGTCCTGTGCCTCGCCGGGGCCCTGTCCTGGGCCACGGGCAACGTCGTCACCCGCAAGGTCGGCACCGCGTCGGGACTGTCGATGACGATCTGGTCGGCTCTCGTCGTGCCCGTGCCCATGTTCGGCCTCTCCCTGCTCGTCGACGGGCCCGCGGCGGTCGTGTCGGGCCTGCAGCACATCGACGCGGTGACCCTCGCGTCCACCGCCTACACCGCATACCTCTGCTCGGTCTTCGGCTACGGGGTCTGGAACTCGCTGCTGGCGCGCTACCCCACGGCCAGCGTGGTGCCGTTCACGCTGCTCGTGCCGGTGAGTGGCATCGCCACCGCCTGGCTGTTCCGCAACGAGCGCCCGACCCTGGGCACGGTCGTCGGGGGGGTGCTTCTGCTGGTCGGGGTCCTCGTCACGGCGGTCGGGCGGCGCCGCCGGCGGGTCGCGGCTCCGGCGGCTCCGGCGGCTCCGGCGGCTCCGGCGGAGCGTGACGGTCTGGTGTCGAAAGCGACGTAGGGCTTCACCCCTGGCGGGCGACCCTGAAAGGATCCTGACAACGACGCCGGGGTATGCGCCGGCGCCTCGACGGGGAGGAGCACCGGTGGCGCGACAGGCCGTGGGAGACGAGACCGTCCGGCAGGAGGTCCTCGAGAACCGGGCACCCAGCCTGGCGCACCTGTTTCGGCAGCGCGTCGCCGCATCCGGGCCGCGCGAGGCGTTCCAGTACCTCGTACCCGACCCCAGTGCGGCGGGCGGGGAGCGCCTCGAGCACCTCACCTGGGACCAGACCCGGCAGCGCACCGACGAGTGGGCCGCCGGCTTGGCGGCCCTCGGCGTGGAGGTCGAGGACCGGGTCACCATCGCGTCGGCGACCCGGCTGGAGTGGGTGCTGGCCGATCTCGCGGTGATGACGGCGGGCGCCGCCACGACGACGATCTACCCGACGATGCTCGACGCCGACGTCGCCTTCATCGTCGCCGACTCCGGCAGCCGCGTCGTCTTCGCCGAGAACGACGAGCAGGTCGAGAAGCTGCGGCGCCACCGCAGCGAGCTGCCCGACGTCATGCGCGTCGTGACGTTCGACGGCACTCCCGACGACGACTGGGTGATCGGCGCCGACCGGCTGGCCGAGCTCGGTCGCGAGCGGCTGGGCACCCACCCGTCGACCCTCGACGACCGTGTCGACGCCCTGACGCCCGAGCACCTGGCCGTCATCATCTACACGTCCGGCACGACCGGCCGGCCCAAGGGCGTGCTGCTCACCCACGACGCGCTCGTCTACGAGGGCGCCGCCGTCGACTCCGTCTCGCTGCTCACCCAGGACGACCTGCAGTTCCTCTGGCTGCCGCTCTCGCACGTGTTCGGCAAGATCCTCCTCGTCCTGCCGCTGCAGATCGGGTTCGCGACGGCGGTCGACGGGCGCATCGACAAGATCGTCGACCACCTCGCGGTGATCCGGCCGACCTTCATGGGCGCGGCGCCCCGCATCTTCGAGAAGGCGTACGCGCGCATCAGCCTGATGTTCGCCGGCGAGACCGGCGTGAAGAAGCGGCTCGTCGACTGGGCGCTCGACGTCGGGAGCCGGGTCGCCGCCGCCCGCGAGAACGGCGAGGAGCCGGGCGCGGCCCTCAAGGCGCAGCACGCGCTCGCCGACCGCCTGGTGCTGGCGAAGGTCCGAGAGCGGTTCGGGGGCCGGATCCGGTTCTTCATCTCCGGGTCGGCCGCCCTCAACCCCGACGTCGCGCGCTGGTTCTCCTCGGTGGGACTGCTCGTCATCGAGGGGTACGGCCTCACCGAGACGAGCGCCGCGACGTGCGTCAACCGTCCGTCGTCGGGGCGCTACGGCTTCGGCACCGTCGGCTGGCCGCTCCCCGGGACGCAGGTCCGCGTGGCCGAGGACGGTGAGCTGCTGGTCAAGGGCCCCGGCGTCATGCGGGGCTACCACCAGCGCCCCGACGCCACCGCCGAGGTCCTGACCGCCGACGGGTGGTTCCACACCGGCGACATCGGGTCGGTCGACGACGGGGGGTTCGTCAGCATCACCGACCGCAAGAAGGACCTGTTCAAGACGTCGGGTGGCAAGTACGTCGCCCCGTCGGCGCTCGAGACGACGTTCAAGGGGATCTGCCCCTACGTCAGCCAGTTCGTCGTCGTCGGCGACGGCCGCCAGTTCGCCGCGGCGCTGGTCACCCTCGATCCCGACGCCGTCCCGGGCTGGGCGCAGGCCCAGGGGATGGGCGGGCGGCCCTACGCCGAGATCGTCGGGTCGGACGCGGCCCACGCCATGGTGCAGGGCTACGTCGACCAGCTCAACGACGGGCTCAACCGCTGGGAGACGGTCAAGCGGTTCGCCCTGCTCGACCGCGACCTCAGCGTCGACGAGGGCGAGCTGACCCCGAGTCTGAAGCTGCGGCGCAAGGTCGTCGTCGAGCGCTACGGAGCACAGATCGACCTGCTCTACCGCTGAGGTGTCGGGGTTGTGGGCCCCCACGCCTGGTCGCTCATGCA